>JBGTMM010000636.1:0-7369 GCA_041743635.1 Bythopirellula sp. | reverse complement strand
GCGAAGAAACCGTGCGCGTCGGTCAGCTTTTCTGCTTCCAGGTCGGCCGTCAGAGCGTAGGGTTGGTGCTGGGCCGCGCGCTGGAACAGTTCTTCCACCTGTTCCTCGCTCAAGCGAATGGGCAACATGCCATTCTTGAAGCAGTTGTTGTAGAAAATATCAGCGAAACTGGGAGCGATGACTACGCGAAAGCCATAATCATCGAGCGCCCAGGGGGCATGTTCGCGGCTCGATCCGCTGCCAAAATTTCGCCGCGCGAGCAGAATGCTCGCCCCCGCGGCTGCTGGCCGATTCAGCTCAAAGTCCGAATTCGGCGTGCCATCGTCGTTCTTGGCCCAATCCCAAAACAGAAACTCGCCGAAGCCGGTGCGCTCGATCCGCTTCAGGAATTGCTTGGGGATAATCTGATCGGTATCGACGTTGGCCCGATCCATGGCCACGACTTTGCCCGTGTGTGAGGTGAACGATTTCATGATCGCTTAGTTATTTCATGTGGAGTGTGTATTCGAGAAAACCGTCTTCGTCGGTGGTTCGTTCCAGCTTAAATGACTTGCCAAAGGTGGGCGAAGCGAGCCAACTCTCCTGGGCTCCGACGGGCACGTATTCCGCGTCACCGGGGATCAATATCTGGAATTCTATTTCATCCCCTAAAGCGTCGATCAACCAATACTCGCCAACTCCTGCATCAAAATACGCCTTGCGGAGCAAAATTTTGTCTTTTCTTTTGGTACTAGGACTGACGATTTCCATAACCCAGTCCACGGTACCAACGATTTCTTTGTTGCTACTGGGATGATTTGTTGCCGGAGTCAACTGGATTCTGTCAGAACGCATGGTCTCCTTGGTAATGAAGAGGGCGTCTGGTTCATTTGAAACTCCTGCCTCCTCATTACTTACCAAAACTCCGTCGACAAAAAACCTGCCAAGTTTTCGCTGCCAAACGACCGACGACAATACCCTACTAACCTCCGACTTTATGAGACTGTGTACCTCAATGGATTCTGGGCTCATATCAACAATCACCTCGCCCGTTACAAAAGTAATCTTGCCTCGTTCAGGAAAATCGTCCGAGATCGCCCATTGGCGAAACCCTTCCCAGTGAGCCGCCGTGGGGGGAACCACAAACATGGGCCGCTCGTCAGGCGAGTAAATTGTAATCGCCGGCATCGTGGTCACAATTGCATCAGTAGAGACTGTCGCCATGATAATTTCTCCTGGGATGGACTGTGGCATGAATGCCTCGAACCCTACGCCCCATTCTACTCCCAGTCGCGAATATCCACAAAATGACCCGCGATTGCCGCCGCTGCCGCCATTGCCGGCGACACCAAATGCGTGCGGCCCCCTTTGCCTTGCCGGCCTTCAAAATTACGGTTCGAGGTCGAGGCACAACGCTCGCCCGGCGAAAGTTTGTCGGGGTTCATCGCCAAACACATGCTGCAGCCCGCCTCGCGCCAATCGAAGCCCGCCTCCTTGAACACTTTGTCGAGGCCTTCTTCTTCGGCTTGAATTTTCACTTGGCCGCTGCCGGGGACGACCATCGCGCTCACATGATCCGAAACTTTGCGGCCTTTGGCCACGGCTGCGGCGGCGCGTAAATCTTCGATCCGGGCGTTCGTGCACGAACCAATAAACACGCGATCAAGCTTGAGATCGGTAATCGCTTCGCCCCCCTTGAGGCCCATGTATTCGAGCGCGTTGGCGGCGGTCTTTTGCTCGGTGGGATCCGAGAAGTCGGTTGGTAGAGGCACATGCGAATTCACCGGCACGACCAAGCCCGGATTCGTGCCCCAGGTGACCTGTGGGGCAATGTCGGCGGCTTGGTAAACGAGCGACTTGTCGTAAGTCGCCCCCGGATCGGTCGGAAGTAGACGCCACTTGGCCACGGCCGCGTCAAAATCTTTGGGAGCAAACTCACGGCCACGCAAGTAATCGTATGTGGTATCATCGGGCGCGATCATCCCCGCGCGGGCACCCGCCTCGATCGACATATTGCACACAGTCATGCGATTTTCCATCGTGAGCGAGCGAATCGCCTCGCCCGTGTACTCAATGCAATAACCCGTGCCGCCGTCGGTCGTGATCTGGCCGATCAAATACAAAATGAGATCCTTGGCCGTCACGCCGTTGGGCAACTTGCCGTCGGCGCGCAGCTCCAACGTCTTGGGCTTGTCTTGCAGCAATGTCTGCGTGGCCAGCACGTGCTCGACTTCGCTCGTGCCAATGCCAAAGGCCAGCGCCCCGAAAGCGCCGTGCGTCGAAGTGTGGCTATCGCCGCAAACAATCGTCATGCCCGGCTGCGTGTAACCCAACTCGGGCCCGATCACATGGACAATTCCCTGATTCGGATCATTCAGGTCGTAATGTTTAATGCCGAATTCTTTACAGTTATTTCGCAGCGTGTCGATCTGCTTTTTGGAAATCGGATCGGCAATCGGCAAGCTCCGATCGGTGGTGGGCACATTGTGGTCGGCCGTCGCAATGGTCCGCTCGGGCCGACGTACTGGGCGATCCGCCAACCTCAGGCCTTCAAAAGCCTGAGCGCTGGTGACTTCGTGGACCAATTGCAAATCGATGTAGAGAATCGTCTGCCGACCCGATTCTTGATAGACGATGTGGTTATCCCAGATCTTCTGAAAAAGCGTGCGAGGTTTCATGGTCGGTTGAAAATGTTGGCTGGCGAATATTATTGCCCCTTGCTGACGCCGGGGGCGGGGAAACAAACAATTCATTCTATTCGGCGGGGCCGCCGAGTGAAAGACAGGGGATTTCGCGGTAGGGGTTATCGGGGATTGAAGCGATGCCCCGCTGAATGGGATAATAGGTGCGTGGCAAATATACTTGAATCAGCTCCGCCCGATCCCGTGGATCGCTATGCGATTGTTGTCGCCGAGTGGAATCGCTCGATCACCGGCAAGCTGCTCGATGGCGCGCTCACCACGCTCGCGGCAGCCGGGGTGCCAGGGGCCAATGTCGACGTGGCGTGGGTGCCCGGTGCGTGGGAAATTCCGCTACTGGCGCAGCGGTTCGCGCAAAGTCACAAATATGCCGCGGTGCTTGCGCTGGGAGCCGTCATTCGCGGCGAGACCACGCACGACCAGCACCTCAATCGGGCCGTGAGTTTGTCGCTGCAGCAGATCGCGCTCGCTAGCGATCTGCCCATGATTTTTGGCATTCTCACCTGTGAGTCGATGGAACAGGCGATTCAGCGGGCCGGCGGGAATGTCGGAAATAAAGGGGTCGAGTGTGCCGAGGCGGCGCTGCGGATGGTCGGATTGCTCAAGAACTGCCCGCCGGAATAGAATGCACTGCTTCGAATTCCTCAAGTGGAAAGCTGAACACAACCAAGCCCAGGGATTGCGATCCCTGGGCGTAACACAACCAAGCCCAGGGATTGCAATCCCTGGGCGTAGAGCCGAATCCTTAACTGGACCCCTCGATGGCTGGACGTACCCGAGCTCGTGAAGTTGCCCTGCAGGCCTTGTTTCAAGAGGATCTCAATCCCCGAGAGACCCGCGATCAAGTGATGCCGCTGCTGGAGAACCGGCTGAAGGAACCCGAGCTACGCGACTTTGCTGTTTCGCTGGTGCTAGGTGTGCTGCGCAATCGGGAAGAACTCGACGCCTTGATCGCCGCCAAGGCCGACAACTGGAGCCTCTCCCGGATGGCCGTCACGGACCGTAATATCTTGCGGATGGGCGCTTATGAAATCCGCTACACCGACACCCCCCCCCGCGTGGCTATCGACGAAGCCGTGGAGCTGGCTAAACGCTTTGGGGCCGCCAGTTCCTCGCAGTTCGTGAATGGAATTTTGGATAAATTGATTGAGAAAAAGGAGTAAAGCAGGACTATGGGACTCAAGGACGATAGGACTAAAGGACATTGGAATTTGTCCGTTTGTCCCTTGGTCCTTAAGTCCATTCGTCCTCAATGACCATGGGTTTCTTCGACAAGTTCAAGCGCGGGCTGCAAAAGACCGCCAATCTGCTCAACACCGACGTTCGCGACCTATTCAGGAGCGAAGGTCGGTTGATCGACGATGCGTTTCTCGACGAAATGCGGGCGATCCTGTTCAAGACCGACATGGGTTACGACTCGGTCGAGAAGATTGTCGAGGAGGTCGCCACCAAGATGCGCGGCCGCGTGGTCACGTTGGAAGAGGTAGTCGCGACTTGGAAAACCAAGCTCACCGAGTTACTTTCGCAGGTCGATTCCCCGATTCATTTTGTCGCAGAGGGGCCGACGGTGATTATGGTTTGTGGTGTGAACGGAGCGGGTAAGACAACGTCGATCGCTAAGTTGGCCCACCTGTTAAAGTCGCAAGGTAAGTCCGTCGTACTCGGGGCAGGGGACACCTTTCGCGCGGGGGCCGTTGAACAGCTTATCATTTGGTCGAAACGACTCGGCGTGAAGATCGTCACCGGCGAGCCGGGGGCCCATCCCGCGTCGGTGGCTTATCGCGCGGTTGAGGAGTGCATCGCCACGAGAGCCGATGTCTGCATCGTGGATACCGCGGGACGGCTGCAAACGCAGAAGAATCTGATGGCCGAGCTCACCAAGATTCAGCAGTCGATTCGCAAGCTCCTGCCCGCGGCTCCGCATGAGGTTCTCTTGGTGCTCGATGCCACCACCGGCCAGAACGGCATCAGCCAGGCGGAAAAATTCACCGAGGCGGTCGCTTGCACCGGTATCGTGCTCGCCAAGCTCGACGGCACGGCCAAGGGAGGCGTGGTGGTCGCCATCAAGCAGCAAGTTGGGTTGCCCGTGAAGTATGTCGGCGTAGGCGAACAACCCGAAGATTGGGCCCTCTTTAATGCCGACGAATTCGTCGACGCCCTCTTTGCCGAGATCGGCGCGACTGCGCCGGCGTCCGCGTAAATATGCCGCTTTAATCGAAGCTTAGCCGGAGGACCACGTCCTCCGGTTTCACCCGGCCCGCGTTGCGGCCCGGCTAAGGCAGCATGAATTAGTGATGTGCGAGTTGCCTTAGGGTTCTGCCTACAAGCGCGACATGGTGTGATTACCTTGCTGGCAAAATATTTAGTTGGGTCTCTCTACGGACCGTGAACGAGCGAATAGATTTCGTCGAAACTTATTGTGCGGCAGGCGTTTAGAGCGACGCTCAGTTCTTGAATGCCAACCCTGGCATGGCGATTGCTCTCCGTGACGCCGACCGATTCGGCTGTCGCCTTGGATGCAGGGACTCAGCGTTCCTTGGCGCACAACTGTAGAGGCGGTGTCGTAAAGCGCCTCCGGGACCACCAAGGCGGAATTCTCGATGATTCCAGGTCTCGACTGACAATCCTTCTGACTATCCACAAAAGGGCGAATCTCATGTCAAGTGTGTTGACAGTGCGCAACTGGCGTTTTCTGCTGGTTGCTTTATTGTTGTCGCTTCAAGCGACACCGTTGATGACCCAAGTCTGTTGGGCACAAGAGGAAGATGCCGATGTCACGGAAGAAGTTGCTGAAGAAACAACTGCTGAAGAAACTCCGTCAGAAGACACAGGAGCGGTACCTGATGGCTTTAATAAGTCTCTCGCCGCTACCTCCAATGCCCTGGACACGATCTGGGTCATGGTTGCCGCATTTCTCGTCATGTGGATGCAGGCGGGTTTTGCGCTCGTGGAGATGGGCCTCACGCGCGCTAAAAATGCCGTCAACATCTGCATGAAGAATTTACTTGATTTTTGCTTCGGCACACTCACATTCTGGGTTGTGGGTTTTTCGATCATGTTTGGGGGGGCGAGCAAGTTTTGGGGCGGTCTTGAGGGGATGTTCCTCAATACAAATGAATCGTTCGATTCCTTGTCGTGGTCTCTTGTCTCGCTTGATGCCAAGTTCTTTTTCCAACTCGTATTCGCCGCCACCACGGCCACGATAGTCTCTGGTGCCATGGCAGAGCGGACAAAATTTGTTTCCTACATGGCGTACAGCGCCGTGGTTTCAGCAGTGATTTATCCAATATCAGGACACTGGATTTGGGGCGCTGGATGGCTTGCGGACAAGGGCTTCTGGGACTTTGCCGGTTCGACGGTCGTGCATAGCTGCGGAGGATGGTTGGCCTTGATTGGTGCGATTATCCTTGGCCCCCGCATTGGCAAATTCGGTGTGGACGGCAAGCCACACGCCCTGCCTGGCCATAATCTGCCAATGGTGGCCCTTGGCGTGTTCATTCTCTGGTTAGGATGGTTTGGCTTCAATCCGGGCAGCACCATGTCCGCCGACGCAGGGTTGATCTCCAAGATCACCATCAACACCAACGCCGCAGCGGCATTGGGCGCGATTGCTGCTATTTTCACAGCCAAAGCGATGTTCGGTAAATGGGAAGCCACGATGGCCCTTAATGGCGCATTGGCCGGCTTGGTGGCCATCACCTGCCCCTGCGCATGGGTCAGCATGAGCTCCTCGATGTTGATTGGGCTACTGGCTGGGATTCTCGTTGTGCTTTCCGTCGTGGGCATCGAGAGATTTCTCAAAGTCGACGATCCAGTCGGCGCGATTTCCGTGCACGGCATCTGTGGTGCCTGGGGAACTTTGTCACTTGGATTGTTTTCGGAGGGTACCGGCGATTTATCTCCATTCCCAGGTCTCTTTAAGGGTGGTGATATGACCCAGCTCATTTCGCAAGCGACTGGCGTCGGAGCAGTCTTCCTGTGGGCCGTTGGCACCGGAGCGATCTTGTTCCTTACTCTTAAAGCCACCATCGGCTTACGAGTTTCGCCAGAGGAAGAGCGGGAAGGGCTCGATATCGGCGAACATGGCAATGAGGCTTACCATGGATTTGTCATGCAATCGGTAGAATAAGCGAATCGTTAGGCTGTCGCGGGAGAAATTCCTCGCCCGCGCCAGCCAACCGCTTCTGTTCTGCCAATCACCATACACCACCACTAATCGAGACATAACCATGATCAAAATTGAAGCTGTCGTTCGCCACCACAAGGTGGAAGAAATTAAAGAAGCCCTTTCCAAACTTGGCATTTACGGCATGACGGTCCTCGAATGCCGTGGCTACGGGCGCCAAAAGGGTCAGAAAGAAACGTATCGCGGAGCGGAATATCACGTCGAATTTCTGCCCAAAGTGAAAATTGAGACGGTCGTGACCGAGCAAATGAAAGATCAAGCGATGAAGGCGATCATCGATGTTTCGCGCACCGGTCAAATCGGTGACGGCAAGATCTTTGTGTATCCGCTGTCGGAAGTTGTCCGTGTTCGCACCGGCGAAAGCGGCACAGCCGCGATTTAGATCGTTTAAGTTCATTTGTCGAGCAGCGGTCCTCCCGCCGTTCGACAAGCAATCCTTAGTCCCGTGAATCCTTAGTAATGTTGCAACGACTCTAGCCTGGGTCGCCGATGACGTCCCACTTGG
>JBGTMM010000635.1:0-3480 GCA_041743635.1 Bythopirellula sp. | reverse complement strand
GCCATGACAAGCCGATTGAATTGCAGCTTTTGCGGCTGGGCAAGGAAATCACGGTATCTGTAACCCCCGAAGAACGTCCCGCTGATATCGAGCAACAACTGGGCGGCGAAGGGGCGCTTCCCGGCCAGCTTGGTCTCGACCAGGACATGCTCGGCGGCGACCTCGGTCGCTTATTGCAACAACTTCAAGGTGGCGCGGGCCTCCCCGGCATGCGCATCATCGGACCCGATGTGCTTAATAATCGCCAGTTCGACGTCAACGCGCTGCCCAACGGCATTTCCGTGTCGATTACTCGCAGCGGCGAAGGCCCCGCGCAGATTACCGTGAAAAAGGGCGAGCAAACTTGGAACGTCAGCAGCGACGATGCGAAAGCACTGGCGGAACTTCCCGAAGATATCCGAGGTTTCGTCAGCGGCATGCTCAACGGCCAGCAAGGCGGGATCCAAGTCGGCAACCTTGATCTGGAAACCGAGCTGCGACACATGCTCCCCGACCGCTTAAAGAATCTCCCCGGCATTGGCAACTTCAAGGCCCAGGAGGATGAATTGGCCAAACGGATGCAACAACTCGAAGAACAGATTGAAGTGCTGCAACAACGGTTGGAAGCTGACGAAGCGACCGACTGAGCTAAAATGATTGATGTCTCCCCCGATAACCGGCCGGGTGTTAAGCGGAGCTTAATACCCGGTCTGGTTTGTTTGCGATTGGCCCACAGCCGGAGAGCAACGCTCTCCGGGAATCCCGGAGCACGTTGTGCTCCGGCTACTTCATAGTGAAAACTGCGCAAGTCGCGCGTCAGATTCTCACCATCTGCGAGCGCCGAAGCTGTCCACACGCCGCGTCGATGCGGTCCCCCTTGCGATGGCGGAACCGCACGCGAATCCCCCCGGCTTCCAAGATGCGGCGAAACTGTTGCTGACTCTCCGTGCTCGGAGTGCGATACGGCAAACCCGCGACGGGATTGTAGGGAATCACGTTCAACAGCGCCTCGCGGCCGGCCAAGAGTTGCGCCAACTCGCGCGCCATGTGGGCGCCATCGTTGATGTCGGCGAGTAGCACATACTCGAACGTCAACCGCCGACCCGAGACGGCAAAATAATCGTCCGCGGCGGCGAGAATTGCCTTGAGCCCAATATTCTTATTCACTGGCACAAGCTCGTTGCGCAGTTCATCGTTGGGGGCGTGCAGGGAAATCGCCAATCGATAAGTGACATCCTCGCGACTCAACCGAGAGAGCGGCTTGGGGAGACCCACGGTGGAGATCGTGATCCGCCTGGCGCTGATGTCGAAACCCTCTTCGCGGTGGGCTTCCGCCAACGCGGGCAGCAGCGCATCGAGATTCGCCAGTGGCTCTCCCATTCCCATCACCACGATGTGGCTCAGCCGCTCCTCGGGTCCCAAGAGCTGCTGGAGCCGCAGCATTTGCTCGATGATCTCGCCGGTCGTGAGATTGCGATCCACGCCGTCCAGCCCGCTCGCGCAAAACACGCAGCCCATGCCGCAACCCACTTGGGTACTGATGCAAATCGTGCGGCGGACTTCGTCGCGCAAGAGCACGCACTCGATTTGCCCCCCATCGGCGAGCCGCAACAGCAATTTTTCCGTGCCATCGTCGGCCTGGGTATGCCGCGCGATTTCGCTCGTCCACAGCCGCCACTGCTGTTTCAATTCTTCACGAAGCGACTTGGGCAAGTCGCTCATGGCGTCCCAATCGGTCCCGCGTCGTTTGAAGAGCCAATTGCGAATCTGCGCAGCGCGGAATTTTGGCAAGCCCCGCTCGGCGCACCAAGCCGCGAAAGGTTCGCCTAAAGAGTTCAGTACATGCGGCAACGAAAGATTCATGCTTCTTCTCAGCCGGACCGCCACGCGGTCCGGGATTTTAAGGACAAAGTTTCCCGGAGAGCGTGCTCTCCGGTTACTGAGCGCCGACGCCCAACAGTGACGGCAAAGTTGTGCAAACGTAGTACGCCCGCGGCACGGTCAAATCGAAAATCGCCTGCAAATCGAGCGACAAACTTTCTCTTGTCGGGGCTGCCATCCATAGCAGCGATGCCAAGGATGCGGGCTCCTCGTATTTCACGCAACGTAAATCCTCAGTCTTCCGCCCGGCGAGTTCCGCGGCACGCTCGATGGCTACCTCGATAAAGCCAATCTGATCGACCAATCCCAACTCGAGCGCTTGCTGGGCCGTGAAAATTTGCCCCGTGGTCGCTTTGCCCAGCGCGGCGGCATCTTGCTCCAATTTCGGACGGCTACTCGTCACGATTTCTTTGAATCTGGCAAAACTGATGTCCACCAACTCCTGCAACAACTTGCGCTCCTCGGCGCGATCGGCCGCGGAAAGTTCCCTCGTCGGGCTCCCCATCAATTTGTATTTGTGGCTGGCAATCGAATCGTCTTTCACTTGATAATCGGCGAGCAATCCCGAGAGATTGTAATGAGGGATCACAACCCCGATCGAGCCGGTCCAGGTCGTCGGCTCGGCGAAAATGACATTCTCCTTACTGCCGGCGGCCATGGCGATGTAATAGCCCCCGCTCGCGCAGATGCCCCCCATGCTCACCACGACCGGCAGGCCGCGTTCCTCGGCCAGTTCTTGGACATGGTGATGCAGGTAGTCGCTCCCGGTGACCGTCCCGCCGGGGGAATTAATCCTCAAGACAATCGCCACCACGTCGTCATCCTCACGCACCCGATCCAATTGCTTTTTCACAAAACCGTCGCTCTCGATGATCGTCCCCGACACGTCGATGACGGCAATCTTATCGGTGGCTGTTTTGCTGAGCGAATGATATTTTTCTTGGGGACCGTCGGAGTCACTAAAGTAGCTCTGGTAGGCCGCCGACATGCCGACTATGGTCATTACCGCCAATCCCAGCAGCACCAGGAGCAGCTTGCCGTAGCGGCCAAACGCCGATTGCTGTTGCTGAACAATGATCTGCGGGGGCGGCGATTGCGCTCCGGGGGGGGTAACTTCTGACATAATTCGTCCGCCAATGGGGAAGGGAAACGCTGCAGGAGCGTGAGGATTGATCGCTCAACGGCCACTGCCGCGCGATGCTGGATTCCCTATTCTACTGCCCTCCCGTAGCAGGACAACGATGTGCGGCCCGGGCGTGGTGTTGCCAGTTGGACCCCGTTGCCGTTAAAGTACCGTAATTCATTGAGCGAGTCGGTCGACGGGGACTACCAACCAAGAAAAGTGCCCCCGGAAAGGAGTCAGCGGTTTGTTCGTCAGTGCTGCAGCAGAGTGTTTTACAGACTATTCCCGGGACGATATTCTCCCTCTCTTGGTCGATTTGGAGTTTACTTCCGTCGAGCTACCGCTCCACGAGGAGGGTTTTAGTTGGATCAAGCCTTCCGCGGTGCTAGCGGACTTCGACCACGCCACGGAGGTTTGCCGCGACACGAGCCGACTCTCGGTCTCGGCCTTCTCGGTTGACCCTGGACCCTGGGGGGGACCGTACTACGAACGCTTTG
>JBGTMM010000634.1:0-2995 GCA_041743635.1 Bythopirellula sp. | reverse complement strand
GTACGTATATTGCCCTGCGACCAGTTAAGCGAACCATCAAGTTGCAAAGTCCGTTCATTAAGACTCAAGTCGTCAAAAGGACTCGCGTTCAAACAGCTAATCGTGCCACTATGAAGAATCGTTGTGCCAGTACCAGCCATTGTCCCTTCTGTCCAGGAAAGCGAGTTAATGTTCCAGTTACCAGAACCTCCTACAATGCCAGAGGAGACGGAAAGGCTGGAGGTATTGAGCGTACTATTAAAATCGAATGCTTGAGTTTGAAAATTAAAAAATTTGCCGCTCGCTATAGTGACGGCACCGGCGGTGACGGGGCCGTCGAACGTCATTTTGCCAAACTGATTGGCTGTCAAGTCGCCAGTGGTATTGATTGTACCGCTGAAAACGCCCTCGCTTCGGCTGAAGTTAACGTCGATGCCACCGGAGATTTCGCTAGTGGTGGCGAAGTTGTGCGTACCCTGGAAGACCATAGAGGCGCCGTCTACCCCAGTGAAATCTCCGGTATGACTGCCACCTCCGAGTAGCCAGAGTTGCCCCCCCTGAAGGTCGACTAGGCCAGCATTATGAAAAGCTACACCAGCGAAGCCCGCCTGAAAGTTTGTGATGAACTGGACCGTTCCCGCACCGGTTTTGGTGAACACGCCGGTGTTGTTGAATGCGTTGATGCTGCCTGATTGTTCTGCCGTGGAAACGAGCGTCTGGCCAGCAGATGTATCTGCCGAGAAGCTACCGTTATTCTGGAATGTACCACCAACCATGTACAAATCACTACTGCCTGTCCACGTCGCGGATCCATTGTTCACCAGGGTCCGATACAATCGCCTGACAATCGCACTGCCACTCATTACCAAACTTCCCTCTGAGTCAATCGTCGTTACCCCACCGCCAACCATAAAACCGCTAGACCAAGTAAACAACTCTCGGATCAGTAGGTCGTTGTCCCCCGTTATCCAACTACTGCTCAGGGTAAGGCCCTCAATCTCGATATCCTGATCGAGCGTCACCGTGCCTTGATTATTGATGACGGCGTTGTAATCAAAGCCCCCGTTGCCGTTATCTGGAAACAGTGGATTGGAATCCCATTTGGTAAAGTCCGACCAATTGCCTTCCATGCCGATCCAGGTGGCGGTCGTCTGACCAACCGCAGGGCTGGCAAGAAAAAAACAAATGATGCCACAAATCGAACAGAGCCGCACTCGAACTGAGCCGCTGGCGCTAGCCTCGGGTGCATTGGCTTTGGTAATTCCCGCCAGATCATCCGACGCTAGCGCGTTCGACTCAGCTTTTGAGCTATGCCAGGGAACGAATTGCAGTAATCGATTCATGGTTGTTGATCTCAAAGCGTATTATGCCCAATTTCTGTGGTTGATGCCAAATACGGCCGCGATCATCAAAAGTAACAAGCTCGACGGTTCGGGGACACTGTTGGAGTGAGCTTGGATACGTTCCACGAGCTCATTCAGCGACATGCCCAACAACTCGGCGAAGTCGTCGATGTCGTCGACGTCGCAGTCGCCGTCGTCGTCGAGGTCACCCCCTTCCGGGGAGCTGATGCCGTACGTTCCCCGGTAATTATTGGGATCGGTCAGTGCCAGGGCGAATGCGGCGACATCGTCCTCGTCGGGTAGACCTCCGGTTCGATTCATATCGCCTTCAAAGAATCCGTCCGTAAAGAGCGCGATCATGTCGGGCTCAATCTCCTCGGTTCTCAACACAAAAAACATATCTTCATTGCCGATTACTTCAAAAGCGCTCAGGTCTTCCACGATATTTTGGGCGGTCAAAATCTGGATGCTGTCGCCGCCTTGGATGGTGCTGCCGGTGATATCCAATGTGAGGGAGCCTTCGAGTATGGCTTCTCCGGTGACGGCGAGCGTATCTCGGATCGTTTCGCTGGTGGCTTCGATGACCAAGTCACCGCCAGCGGTTAGTTCCAAATCGCCGTCGATATCGAGGTGGCCAATCGAGAAGCCGGGGCTGATCGTGCCACCGGAGATCAGCAGTGTGTTTGCCGTGACCATGCCGTTGCCAGCCAGCAAGCCACCGTCCTCAATCGCCACACTCGGGCTTGCGAGGTTGCCATTATCGAGTTCAATAACGGCCTGGTCGCCCACAGTGGTGCCAACCGTCGCCGAAAGGAAGTTGCCGTTCTTGACTCCGACAATCATCATTCCGTCGTTACCAGTGACGTTGAGCTGGTGCACCAGAGCATTGGCGGCCTCGACGTTGACCTGTTGCGAAGTGGCGGGGGCGTTCTGCAGATTGATGATGTTCACGGTGCCAGGCACGGTGTCAGTGGTCCAGTTGACGGCTTCAGACCAAGTCGCTGGCTCGGCTTCGGTATTATCGAACTGAATATCGATCGAGGGCGCGACGAAGCGAAGCAGCACGTCCGTCGGATTCATGGAAGGACTCTTGATTATCTCCATCGCCACGTTCGGGTTGACGCTGGCGAGATTCGGCGAGACGAGGGCGTTGAACGTGCCGACCACGCTGCCGGCGGTGAGGAAGGTAACTTCGTCATTCACGGCCGGGACAAAACCGTTGATGATCGGCACTTCCAAAAGGCCGTTGATGGTGGCCGTGCCCGTGACTTGGAGATGATCGAAGTCCTCGCCGGGCGTGCCATCCGAATCGCGGCCGCCGATTTCGATTTCAAGCACGCTACTGGACGTCTGGGTGTAATCGCCTTCAATGATGAGAATACCGGGCGAGTTGCCGGGCGCGACACGCCCGCCGCCGGTGACGTTGCCCGATACGGTCGTGCTGCCGCCAAAAGCGCCTCCGGAATTGACGGTCACCGAGCCCGGAATCGAGCCGCTCACAATGAGCTTACCGCCGTTGATTGTGGTCCCGCCGGTGTAGGTGTTCGCGCCTGAAAGCGTTTGCGTGCCAGTGCCGGCCTTGATGAGACTGCCCGAGCCGCTGATGACGCCGGAAAACGTCCCGTCCTTGGAGCCGAGGGTCAGGATTTCGCTGCCCAGCAACACGGCACCGT
>JBGTMM010000633.1:0-10559 GCA_041743635.1 Bythopirellula sp. | reverse complement strand
ACCGAGATCCCCGGCAGCAGTGTTTCCCAACGTCCGCGCGATAGCTGGATGGAAATCACGCCGCAAGCCCTCTATGACAAGTTGATTACGCTGTCGCGGAACTTGTGGTGGAGCTGGCATCCGGAAGTGGTGAGTCTGTTCCGCGATCTTGATCCGGTGCGTTGGCGGCAATTGGATCACAACCCGGTGGCACTGTTGTCCGAGATGACGCCCGACCAAGTGGCGCAGCGGGCAAGTGAGATGGTTCTCTACACGCGCATCAATCAGGCCCACCGCCGGATGAAGGATTATCTCAGGAACACGCAAAGCACCTGGGGGGCGCGGGAAGCGGGCGTGTTGGGTTCGATGCCGGTGGCCTATTTCTCCGCTGAGTTCGGGATTCACGAATCGGTGCCGATCTATTCCGGCGGCTTGGGCGTGCTTTCTGGCGATCACATCAAAAGCGCGAGCGGCCTGGGTGTGCCGTTGGTGGCGATTGGCTTGTTCTACGACCAAGGCTATTTCAAGCAGCACCTCGACATCGACGGTTGGCAACAAGAAGAATATCTCGACACGCGGGTCGAAAACTTGGCGATGGAACCGGCCCGCGACAAGAACGGCAAGCCGATCACCATTTCCATTGATACGCTCGATGGCCAGTTGCTCGCCAAGGTGTGGCTGATGCGGGTGGGGCGGATTCCACTCTATCTCTTGGACTGTGACGTCGAGGGAAATCGGCCCGAGGACCGCGAGCTCACCAGCCGACTGTACGGCGGCGACGTGCGCACCCGCATTCGCCAGGAACTAGTGCTTGGCGTGGGTGGCGTGAAAGCGCTCCGGGCGCTCGAAATCTTCCCAGGCGTTTACCACCTCAACGAAGGCCACAGCGGGTTCGCGCCGCTGGAAGTAATCCGCGAGCGGATGAGCGACGACGGCCTCTCGTTCGACGATGCCTTGCGCGATGTCGCCCAGCATACCGTGTTCACCACGCACACGCCGGTCCCCGCCGGTCACGACCGCTTCGAAGGCAAGCTGGTTGAAGAGCATTTGGGGCCGCTGCGGCAGCAGCTTGGCATTTCTTACGAACAACTCATGGGCCTGGGCCGCGTGGAACCGCAAAACGAAAGTGAGTTGTTTTGCATGACGGTGATCGGCCTGAAACTTTCGCGCCGGGCCAATGCCGTAAGTTCCCTGCACGGCTATGTCTCTCGGCGAATGTGGTCGCACTTGTGGCCTTGGCGGGTCGAAGAAGAAATCCCCATTGGCCACATCACCAACGGCGTGCATGTGCCGAGTTGGCTCGCGCATCCGATGCAGATGTTGTATGACAAATATCTTGATTCCGATTGGCAAGATCGCATGGGCGATGGGAAGACCTGGCAAAAGGTGTATTCAATCGATCCGGGAGAGTTGTGGGAAACTCACAATGCGCTCAAAAGCCGGCTGTTGGAATTCGTGCGTCGCCGTATGAGCCGCCAGTGTCGCCGCCGCAACGAAGACGAAGCCGCCGTGGAAGCGGCGCGGATGGTTCTCGATCCGAGCGCGCTCACCATCGGTTTCGCGCGCCGCTTTGCCACCTACAAACGGGCCGACTTGTTTTTGAAAAATCTCGATCACTTTCTCGAGATGATCGACGACGTGAACCACCCCGTGCAGTTTATTTTCGCCGGCAAGGCCCACCCCGCCGATGAACCGGGAAAAAAGCTGATTCAAGGCATCGCCAATTTGCGGCACGATCCACACTTCGCGGGCAAGATCGTGTTCGTTGAGGATTATGACATCAACGTGGGCCGACATCTCACGCAGGGCGTGGACGTATGGCTCAACAATCCGCGCAGGCCCCTGGAGGCCTCGGGGACGAGCGGCCAAAAGGTGGTGCTTAACGGCGGGCTCAACTGCTCGATTCTTGACGGTTGGTGGGCCGAAGCCTTTAACGGCAAAAATGGCTTTGCCATCGGCCACGGCATGCAGCACCGCGACACGGCGATAGGCGATGCCCGCGACGCCGAAGACTTGATGCGCGTCTTGAGAGAAGAGATCATCCCGCTGTTTTACGACCGCGATGCCGATGGGTTGCCCAAGCAGTGGATCGGCCGGATGTCGAACTCGATTGCCACGTTGGCGGCGCGGTTCAGTGCCCATCGCATGGTGATGGACTACGTGAAGCACGCGGATTTGGTCGCCGCCGGCGGGTTAAGCTCCGACATGAACATGCGGTAAATGGGGTTAGCCGCGATCAAACTTGATCGCATGGTTAGCGCGATCAGACTTGATTGCAGAAATGCAGACCGGCGACTCGTTGAGTCGCGGCTAGGAAGCACTCGATTCTTTTTTTGCGATCCATGCCTACAACCATCACCTCGCCGGACCACCCTGCCCTCGCCGAGTTGTGCGCACGAATCACGGAGCTTGCGCGCCAAACCGACCTCACTGGCGAATGGCCCGGCGAACAGTTACGGCTCTGCGGTGAATACGGCGTGTTCGAGTGGTTTCTCGAAGGAGAATGGGGTGGGCAGCGCTGGGATCAAGAGGCGATTGTCCGCGGCTATTTGGAATTGAGCCGGGCGTGTCTCACCACGACGTTCATCATCACGCAGCGCTCGGGGGCCTGCCGGCGGATTGCCACGTGTGAGAACCATGAATTAAAAGAGCTTTTGCTCCCTGATCTTGTCACGGGAAAAAGCTTTGCCACGGTCGGCATTTCGCACCTCACCACCAGCCGCCAGCAGGTGCAGACTCCCGCATTGCGGGCCGAGCGCGTCGACGGCGGATTTGTGTTCGAGGGTTACAGCCCGTGGGTGACGGGCGCGCCCCATGCCGAGCATGTGGTCACGGGCGCGGTCATCATGGAGAATGGCGAAGCTACGGCCGAACAAGTGCTGGTGGCGCTACCCACCAATTTGCCGGGCGTGTCGGTTCCCACTCCTGCCCGCTTGATCGGGGTGTCGGCGAGCGACACGGGCGAGGTGCGCTGCGAGCACGTTTTTGTCGAAGATTCCTGGGTGATTGCCGGACCGGTGGAGAATGTGATGTCGCTCGGCTCGGGGGCGGGCACCGGCGGGCATCAAACTTCGACGCTCGCGCTGGGACTCTCGCGAGCCGCGCTGGATTACATTGCAAGTGAATCAACCAAACGAACCGGCCTGGATGCCCCGCTTGATGCGCTTGAAGAGGATTACCAGGAGGTGTTTGACATGCTGCTGGCGGTCGTGCGAGGCGAGCCAAGTTGCTCGACGGAAACTTTGCGGCAACAGGCGAACAGCCTGGTGCTGCGGGCCACGCAAGCCGCGCTCGTGACCGCCAAGGGGACGGGCTATGTGCATGGGCATCCCGTGGGTCGCTGGTGCCGTGAGGCGATGTTCTTTTTGGTTTGGAGTTGCCCCCAGCCGGTGGTTTCTGCCAATCTGTGCGAACTGGCGGGCATCGCTCATTGATTGATATTTCTTGTAGGGAACGCCGTCCCTGGCGTTCCGAGACAACGAACACATAGTGATTGACGCTTCATGGAACGCCGCGGAGGGCGTTCCCTACAAAGAGCTACAAAAATATGGCAGCAGAAGAACCCATCGTCGTGTGGCATGAGCAGAGCGTCTCGCGGGAGGACCGTGAGAAGCTCAATGGCCATCGCGGATGCGTCGTGTGGTTCACTGGGCTCAGCGGCTGCGGCAAGAGCACCATTGCCAACGCGGTCGACAAAATGTTGCTGGAGCGTGGCGTGCGGAGCTATTTGCTCGACGGCGACAATGTGCGTCATGGGCTCAGCGCCACGCCCGACATGCTAGCACAGCGTTACGGCGAGGAGTTCGGCAGACGCTTTGGCTTGGGCTTCTCGCAAGAAGATCGCGAAGAGAATATCCGCCGGGTGGGCGCCGTTGCAGGTTTGTTGGCTAATGCTGGCTTGGTGACGCTCACGGCGTTTGTGAGTCCGTTTCGTAGTGACCGCGCTGCGGTTCGCGCGAGTTTGCCCTCGGGAGATTTTCTCGAAGTGTTCGTCGATGCGTCGCTCTCAACGTGCGAATCGCGTGATCCCAAGGGGCTCTACAAGAAGGCCCGTGCGGGCGAAATCAGCAACTTCACGGGGGTCAGCTCCCCCTACGAACCGCCTGAGAAACCCGAATTGGTGCTCGACTCGAACCACCTCGCGCCGCCGGAACTGGCCCGGCAAGTGGTCGAGTTCTTGGTAAAATTCGGCAAGATAAGCTAGCGTCTTGGTAGCGGTTTCTCACACCCTTTGAGCCGCCATCATTTTCTTTCCTCTGTCGAAGGTTAAGGTTGACCCGCGATCGCCAACGGGATTAGATTGCGGATGTGTGGGAAATCACGATCCCACACTCTTTTCACGGAGGGACGAAGATGAAAGCTCTTGTCCGTCGCGGCTTGACCAACGAATTGGTGGCCCGGCTCGCCTTATTGGAAGTCGAGTCCAGCTACGCGGCGGGAATCACCGCTTTGCAAAACTCTCGCGAGCAGCTCCGCTTGGAATTGGCCAGCCAGGAGTTGTCCCAACGCGTGCTCGAGCAATTGGAATCGCAGCTCCTCGGTCGCATTCGCCAACTGCGTGTGACGGCGTCGGACAAGTCGGTGATTCTCTCCGGCTCGTGCGGCTCTTATTACACGAAGCAATTGGCCCAGCACGTGGCGATGGAACTACTAGGGAACGAACGGCTGGTGAACAACATCGCCGTCCTGCCGGCGAAGTGAATTCTTTCGAATCATTCGGCGTTGATTGTTTGGATGATCTTTCTTAGTTCATCTTCCAGAGTCACCTGTCCAGCTAGAAACCCAATCTCGATCCCCACCGCCCAGAGGGCGACGCCGACCAGAGTCGGCATGCGAAGTTTCACCAAATCCTTGCGGGTGCAAACTATCGCGTCGGCTTGTTGTGCCCACTGGCTCAGCGAGGCCATGTCTTCGCGGGTGTAGTTGTGGTGATCGGGAAACTCGCGCCAGGCGATGATCTCGCAACCGAGCGTGCCGAGCGTGTGGCGAAAGCCCGCGGGGTTGCCGATGCCGCAGAAGGCGGCGATTCGTTTCCCGGCGAGGACATTCACGTCCACGCGCTGGCCGGCGCTGTTGAGGAGCGTGGCGACGCGATGTTCGACTTCGCACCACGCGGCATTGGGGACCAGTTTGGCAATGCGGGCGTGAATTTCTTCGCGTTCGGAGGGAAGGAGCATGTCGGCGCGGCTGAGCACAATCACATCCGCGCGCGATAATCCGGCGAGCGGCTCGCGCAACGTGCCGCGGGGGAAAACATGGTCGAAGCCGAACGGTTCGGTTGCGTCCAAGAGCACAATGTCCAAATCTCGCTTGAGACGGCGATGCTGGAAACCGTCGTCGAGCAGAATCATCTGCGTCCCGAATTCTTTGATGGCAACACGAGCCGCCGCCACGCGATCGGGATTTTGCACGTGCGGCACGTCGGGGAGCGCGAGCTCCAGTTCCAGGGCTTCGTCGTTGTACCCTCCTGCCGTCGCGCCGTAACCGCGGCTCACGATGGCGACGCGAATGTGCGACTCGCGCAACTTGTGGGCGATCCACTCCACGAGGGGCGTCTTGCCGGTGCCCCCTAGTGTGAGATTCCCGACGCTCACCACGGGCACGCCCACGGCATGAATTTTTGCTTGGCCCCGTGAATAGCGTCGATTGCGGTAAAGCATGGCGAGCGCATAAGGCACCTCGGCGATACGCAGCGCGGTGCGCAAGGCAACGGCCCTAGCACCGGTGCGACGACCGCTGACGAGTTCACGAAATTCGGTGGGGCTCAACAAGGCATTCTCCCGGAGTTGGGACAACTCCGGCTAACTTTCTTGGGGTGGGCCGCATTTTCCGGAAAAATTGGGTAAACCTCTACCCCCAGCTTTCCAGAAAAATGTGCTCGGCGGCCTGACCGTTGGATGTTCACTCCTATAATGGAGGCAGGTCCGCCACGATTCTCACCCTTACAGCATTTTCCATGGCCAGCGTCATCCAACCACCCCCGCCACCACCAATCTCCCTGGCGCCCCGTGCCGAGGAGCGTATGGTTGACGAGCAAATCCGCCAGACGCGGCGTTCGCTCAAGTTGGTCGACCTGGCCTCGGGCTTGATCACGCTGGTGATCGGCGTCTTGGTGTTTCTGCTGAGCGTGTCGGTCTTGGAGCATTGGGTGATCCCCGGTGGCTGGAACGGGCTGGGACGTTTGCTGCTCTTTGTCGTCATGCTCGCGGGTATCGGCTGGTACAGTTGGCGAACCTTTTGGCCGCTCGTTTCGCAGCCCATCAACCCAGCTTATGCCGCGCAGCTCATTGAACGGAGCTCGCCGTCGCTTAAGAACAGCCTGCTGAATTTTTTGCTGCTGCGGAATCGTCGGCAGCAACTTTCGCAAAAGGTGTATCAAGCGATCGAACAGCAAGCCGCCCAGCGGTTGTCGGAAGTGTCGCTCGAATCGGTGATCGACCGCACCGCGCTATTGCGGTTGGGATATGCGCTGGTGGCGGTGGTGGCGATATGCGCATTATATCGGGTGTTGTCGCCGAAGAATCTGACCGCGTCGATGGAACGGGTCTTGATACCGTGGTCGAACATTGCTGCGCCCAGTCGGGTAGAAATTTTGCAAGTGACGCCGGGGGACACGGAAATCGCGCGTGGCGAACAGCTTGAAGTTTCCGCCGAGGTGTTGGGACTGCGCACCGACGAACCGGTGCGGGTGAAATACTCGACGCTCGACAACCAAGCGGTGGACCGCGAGGTGCTGCTCAGTGCGTCAGAGGGCGGTTCGCAGTTTCGTGGCCGACTGCCGGATCGCTTGTCGGCAGGAGTCCGCTTCTCCGAGGAGAAAGGCGGCGGAGTGCAGCAGGACCTTGAATATTGGATCGAAGCGGGAGACGCTAGGTCGAAGAAATATCGGGTAACCGTGTTCGCGCGGCCGACGCTGGTGGTGGAGAAAGTTCGTTATCAGTTCCCCGCCTACACGAGCCTTGCCCCACGCGAAGTGGAAGGCACCGGTGATATCAGCGCCCTCGAAGGGACCAAGGTCAGTGTTTATGCATTGGCCAATCAGGAAATCGCCAGTGCCAACATTGATTTCGGCGCTGATGGCCGGCACGACTTGCCGATGGACGCCGACGGCGAGAAAGCCAGCGCACAGTTCACGCTCACCTTGCTGGAAGATCGCCGCACGCCCGAGTACGACAGCTATGTTTTGCAGTACAAAGCGACCAATGGTCGCACGAGCACGTTGCCGCCGAAATACAACATCGATGTAATGCCGGACTACGCGCCCGAGGTTCGCATTCTCGCCCCTGTGGATGAAGAAGGGAAATTGGTCGAGCAACTTGACGTGCCCGTGGATACACCGTTCACGATTGAAGTGGAAGCGCGCGATCCTGACTTTGCCCTGACGAATGTTGTGCTGCTAGGCGACGTGGCGGGAGAGCAGGTGCTCAGTCACGACTTGTTGAAACAAGAACAGCCAGGCAAATATGTGGGTCGCATGACGGCCACTCCGCAGGAATTGAATCTCAAACCGGGCGATATTCTGGAATACTGGGCCGCGGCCATCGACAGTCGGCAACCGGAACCGAACGTCGCCAAGACCAATCGGTTACGGATTCGCGTGCTGGGGCCACCCGATTTTGGCGAACAAGGGCAAGGCGAACAACCGGGCGAAGGCCAAGGAAACCAAGGCGAAGCTGGCGAGAATGGTGAAGGCGAAAGCGGCGAGCAAGGCGAAGGCCTCGCTGGCGGAGCGGGTGAAGGGGGCGAGCAACAAGAAGGCGAAGGTCAGGGAGCTGCCGGCGGACAACAGGGTGAAGGCCAATCCGAGGGTGAGCAACAAGGCCAAGAGGGTCAAGGGGGTGAAGGTGAGAATTCCGAATCCGGCGAGTCCGCTTCAGCGGGCGGCGAGAAAGGGGAAGGCGACCAACAAGGGGAGCAACAAAGCGATCCCAATGGACAAGGTGGCGACAATCCTTCGCAGGGACAACCGGGCGACCAAGGAAAGGTCTCTGCCGAAGGGCACAACGACGGCGAAGCATTTGACCGCATGAGCGAACATTTTGCCGAAGAGGATGCCGACTCGCAAGGCGAGCAAGACTCTCAAGGCCAAGAAGGTCAAGCCACCGAAGGAGAAAACCAAACCGAGCAGAGCGAAGGCGAGAGCGAAACGCAATCGGGTCAAGGGGATGGCGAAGGTTCGCCTGACGATCAAGAAACGGGCGCAGCCGAATCGGGCCAGAACCAAGACCAGGGCATCGACGGTTCGCAAGAGGGTGAGCAATCCGAAGGCTCGGGTGCCGAAGGCAAACCGAACGAACAACGTCCAGGCGAGCCCCAGTCTTCCGAAGATTCAGAAGCGGGCGGGGAACAACAGGAAAAGCAAGAAGCCCCTGGCGGCAAGATGTCAACCGAACAAGGGGAACAAGGCGCGGGGAACAATCCAGGCGAGAACGAAGGTTCGATGGACACCGACGGTGGGCGTAAGTCACGCGACAAGAGTGATGAAGGTAAGCCCGAGTCGGAAATGAACGATCAAGAAGCGCCGGGTCAAGCCAATAGTCAGAAGGAATCGGATTCGTCCGGAGCTTCTGGAGGCGACCAATCAGGTGGCGGACAAGAAGGCGCGGGCCAACAAGCCGACGCGGAAGGCACCGGCACGGCGGGCGAGAATACGGCGGCCGACGATGGGGGTGGCCAAGCGACCGAAAAGGGCGCGGGAGAAAATTCTTCGAAGCCCGGCCAGCAAGGCGAAGCGGACAAGCCCACCGGCGAATCGAGCGAAGACAAGTCCGGCGCAGGGAGCCAACAATCAGACCAAGAAGGCGGCAGCAAACCCGGCGGCGACCAATCGAGCGGCGAACAACCACTAGGCGAGCCCGCTTCAGCGGGCGGTGAACAAGATGAACCCAACGCAGGCGCTGGCGAAAACGGCAAACAACCGCCCAACAAAGCGGAGCCCACCGGAACACCGGGTCAAGCGATTCCCAACGGCGGCGGCACTGGCAGCAACGACGCCTCGCCTCCACCTCCAGGTGAACTCGAACCGGGCGACGCCGCGAATCTCGATTACGCCAAGAAGCAAACCGATCTCGTGCTCGACCGTTTGGACGAACAGCTTAAGAATAGCGACGTCGATCAAGATTTGCTGGAAAAGCTGGGTTGGAACGAGGAAGAATTGCGACAGTTTGTCGACCGCTGGAAGAAGCTCAAGGCTGAAGTGGAAGCCGCTCCGGATGAAGAAACGAAACAGGAACTTGATAATGCGCTGCGCAGTTTAGGGTTAAATCCCAACCGTCGCACCGGCTTCAAGTCACAAGCGATTAAGGAAAAACTCCGCGAGTTGCAGGACTCCTACCGCGGTCGGACGCCGCTCGAATACGCTGACCAAGTGCGGGCCTACATGAAAGGCACGGCAACCGTGGCGGAGGAGAAAGATTGATGCGTTCAATTTTTCTGATTCTTGACATGGAACCCTATCTTTCGTTTCGGCTCAGCAGGCTTTTCCAACATCTGCTGCAAGACTTGCGAGATGATCTTAATCTAGTCGTCGTGCAGCTTGACCGTATCGGCTAACTTGGTGAGTTGTTCGACCAATTCTCCGGGTGTTGCCATCAGGCGGCGCAGCTTGACGAATGTCCGCATGATTTCGATGTTGACTTGCACGGAAGTCGGTGAGTTGAGAACGCTCGAAAGCATGGCAACTCCATGCTCGGTGAAGACCCACGGCAGTTTTGTGCGACCACCACGAGCCGGTTTTGATATCACAATTTGTGATATCAAGTCCGTAAACTCTTGCTGGGTAAGCACATACGAAAAATCCTCTGGAAACCGGTCCTGATTGCGCCGGACCGCTTGGTTAAGTGCCCGAGGTCGGTACGCCATACAAGCGTGCCAGGTCGGAATCGAGCATCACCCGCTGCCCGCGCACGATCTGAATCGCGGCTTCAATCTCGCGTATTGCCATCGCACCTTTGATCGAGCTTTTCTTTTTGGCCATGGCTCCAGGATAATCGTTGCATTCGTTCGGGAAAAGTCTCTGGGTGGTATCACAGGCCTAGTATCTGTAAGCCTCCTGATCGAAAATCAGAGGCATGTCCCCCCTCATCCCGCGCTATCTGGTCGCCTTCAATCCCAAGCGGATTCCGCATCACTTTGTCGATGTGCTCGTGATCGGCGGAGGCATCGCCGGGATGCGGGCGACTATGGCCATCGACCCTCGGCTGTCGACACTCGTTGTGACCAAGGATCGCTTGAGCGAATCCAACAGCGCCTACGCGCAGGGGGGCATCGCGGGGGTACTGGCCCCCGAGGATCGTTTTGAAGATCACGTCGCCGACACAATCACCGCGGGGGCTGATCTCTGCGACCGCGAAGTCGTGGAGATGGTCGTCCGTGAAGCCCCCGGGCATATTCGCCAGTTGATCGAATGGGGCACGGTGTTCGACCACGAAGAAGACGGCGATCTGCTGCTCGGCCGCGAGGGGGGACATAGCCATCGCCGGATTGCTCACGCCCTTGGTGATGCCACTGGCAAGGAAATCATGCGGGCGATGATCACTCGCGCGCGTGAAGTGCTGCAAGCGCAGATTTGGCAGGACACG
>JBGTMM010000632.1:0-5862 GCA_041743635.1 Bythopirellula sp. | reverse complement strand
GGAAAGCGGCCGTCCTTGTCGGGCGCGCCGGCGGGGGCCACCTGCCGCCACGCGCGGCCTCGTTCGAGCGTGACCATTTGCAAGCGATGCTTGAGTTGCAGAATGCCGGGTTGATCGTCGCCGACTCCGCGCAGCAGCGCTTCGTTTTCCTTTTCGAGAGTCTCGACATTCTGCTCCAGGCGAGCCAAGTTCATTCGCAAGTTGCGATGAATCCGCATCGTCTCGGCCGCGAGGAACAAATAACCCACCGAACTCAGCAGGATGAACGCGACCATCGTCACCCAACTCCAGTGCCAATTCTTCGTGGCGAGATAGATCGACACGAGTCCCGTCAGCAGGACGATGCCCAACACGATTTGCAGAACGAGCGCCAAGAGAAAACTCCCGCTGGGGGAAGAGTGCAACTTCACTGTTAAACCTGGTAGAAGAGGCAAACTCTCCTAGTTTCGATGGTAAGTGGCCGGGGGGCAAGCGTCAAGTTTTTACTGGCTGATGACTTACGTTCGGCGAGGCTGATCCGCAGAATCGTCATAAAACCACCCCAGCCGGGCCGCAATGCGGTCCGGGATCCCGGAGAGCGTTGCTCTCCGGCTATGGGCGCAGTTCGGCAAGTGTTGAGAGCAACCTCTCGACCATTTCTTCAGTATGAGCGGTAGTAAGCCCGAGCCGCAGAAGCGATTCGCCGTCGGGGACCGATGGGGGCCGAATCCCGGGGGCCCAGATACCGCGTTCGCGCAGAGCTTGAGCGATTCGCATCGTGCGGTCCGCCGAGCCGATGATCACGGGGATAATCTGGCTCACCGAGCGGCCTGTGTTCCAACCTTGCTGCTGGAGTCGGCTGCGCAGGTTTGCGGCGAGTTCGATTAACCCGCGGCGGCGCTGTGGTTCGCGGTCGATTAAATCAAGCGCCACAAGCGCCGCAGCGCTGATGCCCGCCGGTTGAGCGGTCGAGAACACGTAAGTCCGCGCACGGTTGGCGAGCCACCGCACGAGCGCCGCCGAGCCGCACACAAATACCCCCGCGCTCCCCAACGCCTTACCGAACGAACCGACGCGCACCTGCACCTGCTGCGCCAAATCGGGATACTCACCGGCAAAGTGTTCGACGACGCCACGGCCGTGTTCTCCAAACACGCCGATGGCGTGTGCTTCGTCGACCATCAGCATCGCATTGTGCTCGGCAGCGAGTGCCGCCAATTGGGGCAGGGGGGCCAAGTCGCCGTCCATGCTGAACAGCGTGTCAGTCACGATCAACCGCCGCCGATACTTTTTTCCTTGGGCCAACAGAGCGGCGAGCGCATCCATATTGACGTGAGGAAAAATATGTCGCTCGGCGCGCGAGAGTCGGCAACCGTCGATAATGCTCGCGTGATTCTTGGCGTCGCCGTAGATCGCGTCCCCTTCATCCACGAGCGCGGGGATGATCCCGGCGTTGGCCGCAAAGCTGGTGGGGAATAAGAGGGCCGCCTCGGTGCCAAAGAACTCAGCGAGACGCGTTTCGAGTTGCTCATGAATCGACGACCGGCCGCACACCAAGGGGCTTGCCCCCCGGCCGACCCCCTGTTCGCGAAACGCCTCGGCCGCGGCGTTGGCAAGGCGTGAATCGGCTGCCAGTCCCAGGTAATCGTTCGACGCGAAGTTGATGACCGACTGGCCGGCGATTTCCACCACGGCCCCCGCCGCATGCAACCCCGGTGGCAAGCTGCGCAGCAGGTCGGCCTGTTCAAGCCGCAGCAGTTCTTCGTCTATCCAGGTGAGCGGGTCCATGGTCCAATGGTAGCAGTTGGGGAGTGAGTAGGTGCGTACGTGAATAGGTAAATAGGTGTAAGACTTGGAAATACTGACCTACTCACTTACTAACTTACTCACCTCCTCACCCACAGGGAACTTTAGTTCACCTTCCCGCGTCGAACATTCCAACAGAGAAGCGCGTGACAGACAAACTGTATACCACCATGAACGGGCAGGCGGCCGAGCTGCGCAACGATGAGCTCTTGGTGAAAGCCACCCTGGCCGGCAACCGCCAGGCGTTCGGCGAGTTAGTGGAGCGGTACCAAGTCCGTTTGTTCAACACGCTGGTCCGAGTGCTCGGTTCGCGGGACGACGCCAGCGAAGTTTTGCAGGATGCGTTTGTGCAAGCGTACACGAAGCTGGAAACGTTCCGCGGGTCGTCGCAGTTTTATACGTGGATGTATCGCGTGGCACTGAACTTGGCCTGCTCGCATCGCCGGCGCAACAAGCGGCGGCGCGATGAACAATCGGTCGATCAGATTCGAGAATTGAGTGGAACCGAACCCATGGACCACGGCCTGCAACCCGAACAGACGGCCGTTCGCCTGGAGCAGGCCGAGTTGGTGCAGGCGGCGCTGTTGGAGATCAGCGACGAGCATCGCCAGATTTTGGTGCTGCGTGAAATGGAAGATTGCAGCTACGAAACGATCGCCCAGATTTTGGACCTGCCGGTTGGTACGGTGCGGAGCCGGTTATTCCGCGCAAGATTGCAACTCAAAGAGAAGTTGGAGAGTATGATGTTCAATGCTGGCAAAAATCTCTCGCCAAGGCGCTAAGGCGCAAAGATTATTTGCGCAAAGATTATTTGTAATGTTTATTTGCGCCTTAGCGCCTTTGCGAGAGTTATTTTTCTGAATCTTTTGATTGATTTATGGCTGAATCAAACAACAACCTGAACTTCGACGACGAACTGTTGAGCGCCTATGTCGATGGCGAGCTCACCACAGCGGAGCGCGCGGCGGTGGAAGCCCGTTTGCAGAGCGACCCCGCGGCCCGCGAAATGGTTGTTGAGATTCAGGCGCTTTCGGGCACGCTCCGTTCGTTGCCGAAACTTGCCGTGGCGGAAGATATGCGCTCGGCTGTTCTCGCACAGGTCAGCGAGAAGAAGAGCGTGGCCTTGCCCGAATATCGGCCCGGCCCGTTGCGGCGGCTGATGTGGCCGGCGATTGCAGTTGCCGCGGCGCTGCTACTAATGTTCACGCAGGATGAGCAGCCTGAGAACGGCGATTTGGCGAAGGTTGAAGTGCGAGGCGGAGAGCAGCGCGATCAACCGGCCGAGGAACGCCATACCCTCTCATTTGAAGCCCCGGAAACCGACGTTGCTCCGGCGGCAACTACGCCTGCTGCGGAAGAGATTGCCGTGGTCGATGACGGCGCGTCCGCTGGAGTCGCGATTGGCTCGGATTTGGTCCAATCAGAACTTCACATGAATGGCCGCTCTCTGGACGCGATCACTGCCGCCGACGCGGAGCTGGGCATCGTGCACCTCACGCTCACCGATTTTCGTGCCGGCACCGAGCGTTTTGATCGCTTGCTCCTTTCCAATGGCGTACAGGTTTTGGATGACTCCGCCAGCTCGGATGGCGCGGGCGACATCGCGGGCGCTGTGGGAATTGTAGCCGCGGATTCTGCCATTGCCGAGTCGGCGCCGAGCACGAGATCATCGTCAGCCCCAACCGGTGGATTTGGCGGTGCGGCACCGACCCCATCTGCCAGCGAATCACAACCCACGGAACCTGAGATGGTACTTGTGGAAGCCGCGCCGGCGCAGATCGAAAAGATTCTCTTTACGTGTAGCAACGACACTGAGGCGATCGAGTCCGTGAGCATTGATCCTTCCGCGAGTGGCACGAATCTTCTGCCTGAGAAGCAGCGGCTTTTGGGTTATCACCAATACGAGCGTGCAGCCGGAAACCGCGCCGAGGCTAAGGGTTACAACATCACTGCCGAGCAACAGGGCGTGATTGCGGTGCTCAATTCGATGTCTCTTGCGAATGAAACGGCAGAGCCTTCCATTTCCAGAGACTCAGCAGCGGGCCTGCAACAGCAAGGTTGGGCCACGAAATTTCGGGCGGACCAACAACCGCAACAGTTGCGACAACTGGAGAATGAAGTCAACCAGCGCAAAAAACTCGCGAAAGAAAAATCGATCGCCGAAAATTCAATGCGTGTGCTGTTTTTTTTGCATCCCAGCGAAGATTCGGCGGTTAAATAAGGATTAACCCGATGTCCGACGTGAAAATTCGCCTGCGACCCAACGGCCCTTTAGTGATTGAAGGCCCATTCACGCTTGCCGACTCCACGGGAAATCTGTTTTCACTAAGCTCCGACAAACCGACGATTGCCCTTTGCCGTTGCGGACAGTCGGCCAACAAACCATTCTGCGACGGGGCCCACAAAACATGCGGCTTTGTTGCCGACGAGCGCGCGCTGGTCGGATGACAAACTTTTGTCGACAAGTTATCCCCGGTACGGACTTGTGAAGATTTTCTTGCTTTAACGATTCCTCCGCGTCATTGCATTGCCAGCCGCGCTTTTCTTCGCGCAGCGGTGTCAGCGGTAGTGGCTGTCAGCCCGCTCGCCATGCTAGAATCCGCCACCCAGGGCTACCTCACTTCGCAGGAACGGGCTTGGCTGATCGATCAATAGGAATCCGTCTCCGGCACAAGGAATCGTCATCGCATGGCCAAGAGTATTAAGCACGCTGCTCCTACTTCCGTTATTGAATCTGAACCGGCTCAATCGAGCGAGCTATTCGTGGGCCAGTGGAATCGGCTCGTCAGCACCACCAATTGGGAGAAAGGCCGCATCATTTGCGCCTGGCGGGAAGCTTTGCTTGGCGATGGCGCGGCGGTCACTGAGTATTCCGACGAGGCCTGGGCGCAACTCGTGGGGGGCGTCACGAGCCAACACGTCGGCCGACTGCGGCGGGTGTTCCAGCGATTTGGCGCGGAGTTCGATCAATATCCTGGGCTTTATTGGAGCCACTTCCAAGCTGGTCTCGATTGGGATGATTCCCCGATGTGGCTCGAAGGGGCGATTCAGAATGAGTGGTCCGTCTCGCAGATGCGAGGCAAACGCTGGGAAACCCTGGGTACGCCGCCGGCGGAGCAACGCTCGGAACTCGCTGCCGACGACATGGAAGAACTGACGGCGGGTGACGCAGCGACCCTGCAAGAACCCGTGAGCGATTCCCCATCCTCCGCGAAGACGGCAAGCGTAAAATCCGGCGAGCCTGCTTCAGCAGGCGGTGAAGTGGCTGCCGAGGAACAAGCGGTCTCAATCGCGAAACCGCAAGCGAAGCGCACGCCGCTTAATGTAAATGTCGAGCTTTTGTCCGACGATTTGGCCGATGCCTTCGAGCAATTCAAATTGGCGATCATCGCTCAGCGCCGCGAAAACTGGCGCGACACAACCCGCGAGACGGTGATTGAATGCCTCGACGCGCTCAAAGAACTCGCGCTCGCGGAAGCCTAGCCGGACCGCCACGCGGTCCGGGAATTGCACTTCACACCGTCGCGTATTGCTCCGCGTATTCCAAGACCCATTGCTCGATCAGTTGCTTAAAGGTGTCGAGGTCCGCGTCTTTGAGCAAATGATAGTGATTGCGGGTAAAAACCTCTTTGTTGCGAATCGTGCCACGGGCGTCGACAGAGAGCACAGGATATTGGTTGTGCGGCGCGACGGTCATGGAAAACCGACTGAGCAAATTATCACGTTTGCCGCCGCTGAGTGACAGGTCGTCGCGATAAACGGTGGTGCCCCAGCCCTTGTCGTCGGCCACTGGCGCGACCCGGAAGCCGGGAAAATTGTCGGCGAGTTGCTTCAAGCAGTTTTCGATGTGGTCCGTAAGTTCCAATCGGTACTTGCTGTGCAGCCGGCGGCATTCTTCCTCGCTGAGGGCCTTGGCCGCCGCGTCGCGCGCCTTGGCATCGCTGGCTTGTTGGCCCCGTTCGGTCGCGCGGTGAAGTCGCTCTTTGAAATCCATGCTCAATGATAACCCGCTGCTAGCAATTCAGGCGAGCCGTCTCACGTTAGTGGACGGCGTATCCGCAGCGATCTTCCCCTCGA
>JBGTMM010000631.1:0-3854 GCA_041743635.1 Bythopirellula sp. | reverse complement strand
TCCGGCGCGTAGGCCGGCAACCATTCAAAGCGGATGTCCGTTCGGCCTTCGCACTGCAGTTGTTTGGCCGCGGAACGATGGGCAGCGAGTCGATCCAAAATCACCACGATCGGCCGCCGCAGTTCGTAGCGCAACTGCTTGAGAAAGCGCACGACGTGCTCCGTGCGAACATTCTCTTCTTGCACGCGAAACCGCAGATCCAACCGCTGCCGCTGCGGAGAGAGTGTGACCGCGCCAATCACCGATAGTCGGTCGCGGCGATCCCAGCAACGTTGCACCGGCGTCTGTCCACGCGGTGCCCACGTGCGACGAACTACCGGCTGCAAGCAAAAGCCAGTTTCATCAAGAAATACCACGGTACGGCCCTGGCGCCGGGCCCCTTTTTGATGCGCGGCCAAGCGCGACTTCGCCACCGCGCGATGGCCGGCTCGTTGCGTTCACGCGCAAGTTGCTCCGGCTTCTGCGGCGAGAAACCCAGGTCGTGCAAGATGCGCCCGAGATGATCGGGATGGTAGTTCACGCCGAAGGTTTTCTGCACGACATCGGCCACGCGCCGACAGGTCCACAGATCGGTGCGATAACCGCTCGCCAGCGGGCCTCGCAGCAAAATCTGTACGAGCTGTTGCTTCTGTTGGTCATCGAGTTTGCACGTGCGCGGCGGCGGTGATTTGGCTGCCAACGCTTCTCGGCCACTTCTGTCCAAAGCGGCCTTCCATTTTTTCACGCTCGAGTGGCCAGCACCAACTTGGCGCGCCACTTCTTGCGGCTTCATCCCTGCCGCTAATAAATCCGCTGCGCGGAGACGACGCGCTTCGAGTGCGGCCGCCGTGCCTTGTGGTCTCATGCACCTTTCTACGGTGCTAGCCAAAGAATTGGTTCGTTCAGGGCGCAGCGGTCAATAGGTCGATCGTCATACGGGCGAGCTTGGTGAAAGAGAATATAATTCCGTAGCCAGCCCTGTCAGTCATACGCTAGTAACTTCCAAATCTGAACTAAGCGAACTATTGGGCATCGGTTTTGGTTTGCGGTGATTACCGCTCAAATTAATATTCGACTCGAACGGGCGTTCTGCTCACCTTAGGTGAACTCAACGCGGCACTCTGCCCCGTAGTCGCCTGTCATATTCAAACGAGCCTTCTTGTTTGAATTGACTTCTTAGAGACACTGCCTCTAATTGGCCATCCCCCGACCAGGCGAGTTGGTCCATTGGGTCAAACACGCCTGAGTTTCATTGCGCAGACAGATTGTTTTGAAGAAAGAGTTCATGGCTAAGACATCAGTCCCCAGACCAAAACGGCACCAGCCTACGCGTTCACTTCGGCGGCGAGCGTTCTTTGAAACGCTTGAAAAGCGAGAAGTGTTTAATAGCGATCCCGTTTTCACGACGCCGTCGGGTTCCAGCGCCAACTTCAATGAAAACACCTTGACCTCGGCTGTCCTTCTCACTGTGAATGCGACGGATGCCGACGGCGACACTCTGACGTATACGATCTCCGGCACCGATGGTGGCGATTTCAGTCTCAATGGTTCGAGGCAGCTAAAATTTGTCGCACAGCCGAATTATGAAAGTCCCGCCGATAGTGGCGGCAATAACACCTATAACTTCACGCTACGCGTCCACGACGGTGTCAATCCGGTAGTAGTAAAGGCATTCGCCATCAATGTCCTGGACGTCAACGAATTCGCGCCGATTATCAACACCAATGGCGGCGGACCAACGGCGTCTATTTCGTTTGCCGAGAACGCGACGACTGCCGTAGCCACGGTGCAGGCCACCGACTCAGACGGCACCGCGACGCAAACCTACAGCATTAGTGCCGGCGCGGACCAAGCCAAGTTTTCCATCAATCCTAGCACAGGTGTGCTGACTTTCGTTTCGGCTCCGAATTGCGAAAGCCCGACCGACAGCGGTGGTAACAACGGTTATGAAGTCACCGTCCGAGTTTCGGACGGCACGAACGTCGACACGCAAGCCCTAACGGTCAACGTCACCAATGTGAACGAAGCGCCGACCATAACGATCACGCAGCCGTATTATACGGCGACGGAGCAGACGTCGCTGACCTTGAGCGGCACTGGGCTCTCGATTGCGGACGTGGATGCCGGAAGAGGCACGATGAGCGTCGTCCTCTCTGTCTATGAAGGAACCTTGACCGTGGGTGCCGGCACGACCGGGGCCGGCGTTTCCAACAGTGGCTCTGCCTCGGTGACGATCACCGGTACCGTCACGCAGATCAACAATCTGCTGGCAGGGAGCAGCGGGTCGTCGGTTACCTATCTGAACTCCTTGAACAATCCTACGGTGGGCTTTTCTCTTGACATCGAGGTAAGTGATCAAGGCAATTCGGGATCGGGCGGAACTCAAACTGCAAACGATTTCGTCGGCATTGAGGTTAACACTGTAAACGACGCCCCAACTGCTGCGATTTTTCTCGCTACCATGTCGGCTACCGAACAGACGCCGCTGCTTCTAAGTATTGGAATGCCCGCGTTGGCTGTTAGCGACAACGATGGAACCAGCGTCCAATTGGTTGCCACACTCTCCGTGGGTGCGGGGGTTTTGAATGTAGATCCTGGTACCACAGGTGCAGTGGTGTCGAACAGTGGCACGTCCTCAGTGACCCTCACTGGGACAGCTACTCAAATAACTTTTGCGATGTGTGGCTTTTCGGATTCCTCCGTCTACTATGTTGCAAACTCCGACGCTCCCAGCAGTTCGACCGTCTTGACGTTGTCGGTAAACGATCAGGGGAACACCGGCTCGGGAGGGGCCCTGACGGGTAACGACACGGCCACGATCAACATCACCGCGGTCAATGATGCGCCGACTGCCACGATCACGCCGACCAGTTACTCGGCCACAGAGCAGACTTCGCTGACCCTGGCCGGCACGGGACTGTCGATTGCCGACGTCGACGCGGGGAGCGGGACGATGAGCGTTACGCTCTCTGTCGGGGAAGGAACATTGACGGTGGGCGCCGGCACCACCGGGGCGGGCGTCTCCAACAGTGGGACTTCCTCCGTAACGATTACCGGCACCGTCACGCAGATCAACAATCTCCTGGCCGGAACCAGCGGTGCCTCAGCGAGCTATAGCGATAACACCAATTCGCCCAGTAGTTCGACGGTTCTAACGTTGTCCGTGGACGACCAAGGGAACACCGGCTCGGGAGGAGCCCTGACGGGTAACGACACGGCCACGATCAACATCACCGCGGTCAATGATGCGCCGACGGCGTTGGCGCTGTCGAGTTCCAGCCTCGCGGAGAATGCAGGGACGAATGCCACGGTGGGAAGCTTCTCCACGACCGACCCCGACACGTCGAACACGTTCACCTACACTCTGGTGGCCGGGACGGGCAGCACGGACAACAGCGCCTTCAACATCTTCGGCGGGAACACGCTGAGGGCCAACTCCAGCTTCAACTTCGAGGGCCAGAGCAGCTACGGCATTCGGGTGCGGACGACTGACCAGGGAGGGCTGTGGTTCGAGCAACAGTTCACGATCAACCTGACCGACGTCGATGAGTTTGACGTCGGCACCGTGACGGATACGAACGGGACGGCGAACAGCGTGGCCGAGAACGCAACCAACGGCACGACCGTGAGTGTGACGGGCTCGGCCTCGGACGCGGACGCCACGAACAACACGATCGCTTACTCGCTGTTCGACAGCGCCGGCGGCCGGTTCGCGATCGGCAGCTCAACCGGAGTGGTGACGGTGGCGAATGGCAGTCTGCTCAATCGCGAAGCGGCGGCCTCGCATAACATTACCATTCGAGCGACGTCGACCGATGGATCCACCTCCGATGGGACGTTTACGATCAACCTGACCGACGTCGATGAGTTTGACG
>JBGTMM010000630.1:0-4725 GCA_041743635.1 Bythopirellula sp. | reverse complement strand
TGGCGAGCATACGATGGGTCACTAGAAATCCTCCGATGACATTCGTCGTGGCGAACACGATGGCCAGGAATCCAAATAAACTACCCCAATAGCCTTCTCCTGCCACGAGCGCGCCGACTAGCGTGATGCCGCTGATCGCGTTCGATCCGCTCATCAAAGGCGTGTGCAGCGTGGGTGGAACTTTAGTGATAATCTCGACGCCGACAAACACGGCGAGCACGAATATCGTAAGTGCGGTTATGATATCCATAATAAAAGCTGTTAGTATTAGATGTATGTCGTAAGTAAGGGATCTATTGCGTCTCTATTCGTCGGCCAGATGATCGATTGGTGGCGAGCAGGGGGGTAACACTAGCGGGCCGAGATTGAGCATGTCGCGCAGGCGTTGGTTTTGAACCTGACCGTCCTTAGCGGCGAGCGTGTCGCGAATAATTTCGTCTTTCAGGTCGATTTCTAGCGCCCCTTTTTTCGTGAGATGTAGTAAGAAAGTCACCAGGTTCTTGGCGTACATTTGGCTGGCGTGTTGCGGCACTTCACTGGGCAGATTGGTGGGACCAAGAATCGTGACGCCGTTCACCACCTCGGTTTGGTCTGGTTGGGTCAATTCGCAATTCCCGCCCCGTTCGGCGGCCAAGTCGACAATCACTGAACCAGGCCGCATCCGATGCACCGCGTCGGCGGTCAACAGCAGTGGCGACGGTTTGCCGGGAATCGCCGCCGTGCTGATGCAAACGTCGCAGTCGGCTGCCACAATGGCCAGCCGCTCTTGTTGCAAGCGAACTTGTTCTCCGCTGAGCGCTTTGGCGTAACCCCCTTGGTCTTCGGCGGTGGCGGTGTCGAGTTGCAAGTCGACGAACTTGGCGCCGAGGCTTTCGATCTGCTCTTTCACCGCGGGCCGCACGTCGTAGGCTTGGACGATCGCCCCTAATCGCCGCGAAGTGGCGATGGCTTGCAGGCCTGCCACGCCGGCTCCCAGCACCAAAACTTTGGAGGCCTTGAGCGTGCCGGCGGCAGTCATCAGCATGGGGAATAATTTCGGCAATTGATCGGCCGCCCGCAGCACGGCCTTGTAGCCTGCGATGGTGGCCATCGACGAGAGCACGTCCATGCCTTGGGCGCGCGTGATGCGCGGGATCAATTCCATTGCGAATACAATCGCGCCGCGGTCGGCGAGCTCTTTGATCGCCTGAGGATTTCCGAGCGGATCGGACGTGCCGATCAGAACGAGTCCTTTGCGTAATAGTTCGAGATCGGCACGGCCCGCTTCCGGGTTGGTCCCCAACGTGCGAACCTGCAAGACCACGTCGGCTTGGGCGAAGGCGGCCGAGCGATGGGCCACAATCTCGGCCCCTTTGTGTTGGTAATCGGCATCGGTGAAACCAGCGGCGACACCGGCACCAGCTTCGACCAAAACTTGCCAACCCGCTTTGGTGAGCGCGGGTAGAATGTCGGGAACGAGCGCCACGCGGCGTTCGCCCGGGTACGTTTCACGAGTAACGGCAACTTTCATGACAACTCAGGGAGCAGATTCGCGGAGTAATGGTCAGCACGAAGAGTGCCCTGCCGGCATCAAATTGCCGGACTTCGACTGTTTAGCTAGTCTGGGCCGATTGTGGCACAAATTTCCCTGGGTTCAAGAGTAACGCGCAAAAGGAGGGGTTCGATTTCACGGCCTGAATGCCGCAAATTACTCAGTCGGTTGCAAAACTTGCATTTCCGGGGGAGTGCTGGTTTGAGCCAGCGGGATCGAAAAGTGGGCAATCACAAGCGGATTTAATGCCAACTCTAGTGCCGGCATCTGCTCTTGGGGATTGGTCATAATGCTGCCCACTATGCCAACAAGTGCGCCTTCACGATGTTCCGCGTCGCCCACGAGCACGGGAATCTCGGGAGCCACGGTCTCGGTGCTAAGCGAGATAAAGGCGATTGTGCCGACAGCGGTTGATTGTAACCGTTCGACGCGGCCGGTGAGTAAAATCCCGGGCGAGGGTCGCTCGGCATATTGCCACCAGCGCAGGGCAATCTGCGGCAAATCGCGCTGCACGATTTCATCGCGAAGCGTTGTTTCTAAGAGTTGAATGGCGAGCAGAGTATTGGCGGCTTCATCGGGAGTATGGCCTGGCCAATTCAAATATGAACTTTTGTCGGCCAAACGCGCCAGGGCCATGTAAGCTTGGCCCTTAAGAGCGACTGATTCCTTTGATTTGAGATCGCCTGTGCCGAGTTGGGCGGCGACTTGGTCAGCGGCGGTGAGTAACTCTTTGAATTCGCTCGCGCTGACTGGAGCGAAAGTCGGCCCGCGATAAACTGGTTCTTCTGCCGAGGCGGGGGCGACCGCCGGATCATCGCGAACCAGGAGTTCGGCTGCAGCGATATCGGTTGCTGGATCGTCCCCTAAGAGTTCGGTGACAGCTTCGCGAGCAGGTATCGTCGCTGGTTGTGCGGCGAGTTGTTCAGACGACGTGTCGAATGCAGCGGGGAGCATAAATGAAGGCAAGTACTGCGCAACATGGAACATGTCTCCAACAGGGCCCTTGAGCCACAATAGAGCGTACAGTCCCAACGGAATGCCAATGGCTCCTAGACTCGCGCTGGCCAAAGTCCGTAACATGCTTCGCTTCCGCTTTTTGTGAGATGCGAAATCCGTCTGCACGTTGAACGCGACTTCCGGCATCGCGGGCTGCGGCTCCGCAGCTTCATGCCCTTCGAAGGACTTGATCGTCGGTTTGTCTTCGGGAGCGTAAGCATCCTCGGGTGACCAAATATCGCGCTGCGGCGATGACTTGACTTCCGTTCGAGGAAACAGATCCTCATCGGCAACAGCATAATCCTCAGACACCATGTCCGATTCGATTTCCGTCGTTGGTTCTTGCGGTGTCGGATTGCGAAACTCAAAACGAGGGAGAGCACCTTCCGTTTCTCGCGGTTCGTCATCAACATCCGAGGCGATCGCCCGTTTAAGCCGCGCTTCCCAGTCGGAGAGGGTCGCGCTCACGGGCATAGTTTCCGCCTCAAAAGTCTCGTGGGAATCTTGCCCATCGCTTGCGGTTTCGAGCGAGAATGTTTCGGGTGCGAATTCTTCTTCGGCTGTAGGGGCAACATCTTCGGCTTCCGCTTTAATCGGCGGCAACAACTCTGCTTCGGGGATCGAAAATTGCACCGTCTCCATCAGCATGAATTCCTCTTGGCAACGCGGACAGCGCGCGCGGTCGCTGAGCGTGGCTTTCTCGGGCAACGCGAGTTGAGTATTGCAGCCCGGACAAGTGGCGAGTTTTGCCATAAGTGAGATCCCGACGTTTTTAGCAAAAGATTAGCGTCTCACTTGATTTTACTGCATCCGCACCCCCGCAACATCAGCAGCCGGTCGCTCGGTGGTTGCGGTTCGGGCCGCAGACGGCAACCAGACCTACAACCCTGGGGATTGTAGCGACTGCGCGGCTCAAGCGGCTGCTAGCTCAGCAGCACTTGCAAAATACCACGGCAGAAATCGGGGAGATCGTCGGGCTTGCGGCTCGAGACAAAATGCCGGTCGACGACCACAGCTTTGTCTTCCCAAATCGCGCCGGCGTTCACCAAATCGTCCTTAATGCCAGGTGACCCCGTTACCCGCACGCCTCGGTACACACCAGCGGAGATCGGTATCCAACCGCCATGACACACTGCGGCGATGAGCTTTCCTGATTTGTGAAACGTGCGAACAAGATCGAGCACTTGCGGATCGCGGCGGAGTTTATCGGGCATGAAACCGCCAGGAACAATAAGTCCGTCGAAATCGCTGGCCTTCACGTTAGCAATCCCCGCGTCGGACTTGCAGGGATAGCCATTCTTGCCGGTGTAAGTCACATCCGCTTCTGGGCCAGCCAGCACAAGTTTGGCTCCCGCTTCGATCATGCGGAGCTTGGGATACCAGACTTCAAGATCTTCGTAGATGTCGCCGACGAACATGAGAATGCGCTTACCTTGCAATGGTTGATCCATGATTCCCCTCAGGCATTATTTGCCAATAAAGCGTGTCATAAGATTTGGCAGTTCCGCATGAAACTGCATGGGCTGCTCTGTGGTCGGATGCTTGAAACCCAAAGAAGTTGCGTGTAGCGCAAGCCGGCTCTTAGGCCAACGCTCGTGCTTGGCGAGTTTACGATTATAACGCGGATCGCCGAGCACGGGATGACCGTCGTCCGCGAAGTGGACGCGAATTTGATTCCGCCGCCCCGTTTCCAGCCGGACTTCCACGACGGTCGTGTCCGCCAATTCTTGGCGAGTCCGGTAGTGGGTGATTGCCAGTTCCCCCTGCCCCGGCACATGGGTAGAGAATTGATCCAGATTGTCTCCCGTCATCAAATAAGAACGGAACATCCCCTCGGCGGTTTTCAGGTGTCCCGCGACAATGCCAACATACACCCGCTCGGGCTTGCGCGCTTTGAACTGTTCTTGGAGCGCTGCAAGAATCTTCGGCGTCTTGGCGAATACCAGGGCCTGGATCAATTCCGTCTGGGAGGAATACAGTTCGGGGCTGTAGATATAGACCATGTGGTCGCCCTTCTTGACACTCACCCCGGTGTAATCCACGTAAAGCCGGTCTAGCCGGCCGGCGACCCATGCAGTGATGTACCGAAGCCGGGTTTCGTCATAGGCGACCTTGCCAACCATTCGCACCTCGGCGGTGACAAACTTCCGGATGACGGGCGATGTCTCTAGCGCCATCAATTTCACGACTTCGGGGCT
>JBGTMM010000629.1:0-2330 GCA_041743635.1 Bythopirellula sp. | reverse complement strand
CGTCTCCCACCAGGAGGTGCGCGCCGTTGAAAAACTACTCAACGATCGACCGCGCGAATGCCTGGGATTCAGGACGCCAAGCGAAGTTTTCTTCGACGAACACCACGGGAAAAATTGCGATTGAGATTTAAGACCGCCCATAACGAGGGATCTGTGGCACAATCTCCTCAGGGGCGATTTCACTCGGTACCCATAGTCATATGATATCACACTTTTTAGCATGGCCGATGACAGATAAGCCAATGCGACCAGATCCGCAGTGGTATGCGGACTTTTGTGGCGTCCACGAGTATTTGTGCGGTCATCTGGGGAACGTTGATTTCTGTGAAAGGATAGTTATTTCCGACGTCGGAGAGCTGGTCGGACTGTCCTTTATTGAAGGTGTATTGTTCCAAGTCGCTTCGTTGGAATTCCTGTCGGCCATGACAAATGATATCACACGTTACCTGATGCTAGGCAAAGTCTCTTGCGCGTCTGGTTTGGAACTCGACGATTATGCGACCTTGTGGCAGTCTGGGTTAATTAGGCTTCGTGGTGGGCCGTCCTCTTACTGTTGGCGCTGTGATAACTGCCAACAAGTCATTTATAACCCAATGGGCAACAGATACGTCCTACGATCCGAATTAACGAGCTCGCCGATCCAACTCACCGAAGGAGGTCTTGTAGTCCACCAAGAAGTGCGCGATCGTCTCGTGAAGCGCAAGTGGCCGAGGGTAAAAATCACGAAGCTGCCAGTGTTGGATCATCCCCGTGATGGGTTTCCGATTCGTCTTGAGCAAATTTCTCCCGGCAAATCTAGGCGTTGGAAATAGGCGCACTCAAGCGACTAATTCTAATGGCGAAGTTCGCCGACGCGATTGTGATGGAGAATATTGGGCAATTGCCGCGGAATTACTTGTTAGCGGCGCCGGCGTCCTGGAGCAGCGGAGCGACGAGTGTATTCGCATACCGCCATCGGTAAGGACCCGACCGACATGAGGGAACGGCGCCGAATTGGTCAATGGCGGGTGCTTCGGCACGGGGCTGTTGGACGACTTGATGATCGCCGGGCTACTGGCCACGGAGATCGTCGGTTTCGTTGACCCGACCGGCGTTGCGGACGTGCTGAACGCGGGCTTGAACGCCGCGGACGGCAATTACGGCGACGCCCTGTTATCGCTGGGCGGGGCCTTGATTCCGGGCGGCGGTGACAAAGCGGGCCGGGCGGCGGGCAAAGTGGGCAGCCGCGCGATGGACGGCTTCAGCAGTGTCGCCAAATCCATTTCGCGACACACGGCCTGCGACGCGCCCACCTCGATCGGCCACGCCATCGGCAACGTCCTGGGCCGCTGCTTCGTGGGCGATACGCTGGTCGTGCTGGACTTTGCGCCTCAGTTCGCGGCGGCGATGTGGGCTGGAGAAACAGAGGTCGAAATTGGCTTCGAGCAACCTGCTGCTAACTGGTTGCTGGTCGTCGGAGGTGGCGCGATCATGGTGGGAACAATCGGAGTCGCGGCTTGGAAGCGGCGGCGCGAGGAAGAAAAAGCCGAGCGGGCTCGGCAGTCACTCTGGACTGAGTGTGAATCAACCGACTGGCTCGACGACGATGCAACCACTACACTTCCCGAAGTCACAGGTGAACAGATGGAAAAGCTGTGCGATCAGTTGTTTTCTCAAGCGGCAGACGCGGACGATGCCGCGATGTGGTCCGGGACCGAATCCGATTCGCAGCCACTAATGGCGCAAGTGCCTCTGCCAGTCACGCAGCCTGACGTGAGGCGAAAGCCAATCAAGCTGCGGGATCATCGCAGAAAGGGCATGATTCGGGGCGTTTACCAACAGACATCGGCCGGACTTGTTGACGCGGACGAGTCCTTCGCGCCTCGCCAGAAAAACCGACCGGGTGATTCTTCCGGAACGCGCAAATCAAAGAAGAGATTCTTCTCAGTGCCCCTCTTGGCGAGCTTGCTTCTCGGCTTCGGTCTCTTGGCCATCGGGCTAATGGGGACGGACAAGCCGGAGCGATCGGCCGTCGCATTAATCGACACGCTGACGACACCGGCTGCCGGGACTTCTCACGCCGATACAAGCCATCTGAGTAGCCAACCGGTGCCTGCCACGCAGTCAGGCAAATACATCACGTGCGAGATTCGAAATCTTCCCGTGGTCACGTGGATTTTGGCCGAGAACCCGGAAACCGAAGGCAACCTGGGGATCGACTACAGCCTGCTCGACCCGGCCAACCTGTGCATCCTGCGCATCCGCATGGTCAAGCCGGACGGCAGTTTATTGCACATCCAGACGCTGCAAACGCTGCTGGAAATGGAAGACTCTAAGGCAACGCAGGGTTC
>JBGTMM010000628.1:0-1583 GCA_041743635.1 Bythopirellula sp. | reverse complement strand
GGGCGGCAAACATGCCGTGCGCGATGGCGCGATCATCGGGGGCGTCGGCGGCACGGTGGTTGGCGGGGCCCACACCAGCGCCAAATGGCGCAGGGTTTATAATGAAGCCTACGCTGACTGTCGGGCGTCTTAGGTTTTACAGCGTGCTGACAGGAAAGGCCGGAGTTTCTCCGGCCTTTGAGTTTTGGGCGTAACCTACGCTCAGCAACTACAATACGTATCGAACTCGACCGGGTCTAAATGACGACGTTCGACTGAATGAGATTGCTGCCAAAAATGTCTCTCGCAATCGCGCGTCCGAGTGGCACGCCTCCAACATCGCTTGTTGTGGAAGGGGTCGACTTCGAACGTTTCAACATCTGTTTCACATTTTTGGCGTCCATTCCGTCGAAGCGCCAGTGCACACCCAAAAATACGCGGCTCACCGCGTTGTCGAACATGGCCTGCGCCAATGAATCGTATCTGCGGGCATGACGGGTGCGGATGGCTTCATCGTTGTCCGTTGATATTCCATCGAGCTCCGCCGAGACGAATTCGAAGCCTAACGTGTCTTCCGCTTCGGCATCGTAGGGTCCGGTGTTATAGAACAGGCGAACCATTTCGAACGCCGCCGCCCCGAATGTGGCGTGGCCTGAGGGATAGGCCGGAAATGGCGGCGTGAAAGCGCGCGCGCCGGGTGAAGTGTCGTTCGTCTTTGGTGCTCCATAGGGGCGCCAGAAGGGGTCGCAAAGGGAGTTGATCCCCGTTCCGTGCGCCGCGTCCCAACCGAAATTGTCATCGTAGTTGCGGATGCCAATGACCGGACGCCAGAGATCCTCGACATATTTGTAATGCCACGAATAGATGCCGGCATCGCCCATGGCCGCATTAATCAACGCGAACAGCCGAGCATTCTTCGCCCAGTCGTTGCCTTGTTCCTCGGCGACTTTCCGAATGATCTGATTATACAGCCGGGGCGGCGTACCCAGCTCCTTGGCTCCGTCATAGGCCCAATACAAACCGATGACTGTCTCCTCATCGGTCCGCGTCGTGGCTTTCTGCGAAGCGGCGCCCCCCTTTTTCAGAACTTCTTCGTGGTCGTTCCGATAGTCCATCGAAGTCAAGCCCGGGACAGGTTTCAATCCATGGTTGGCTTGAATGGCAAACGGCTTGACTCTGCCCCAATTCGGGCCAAGCGGTGAAATTTGGTCGAGCGCATTGATGGGATCGGGCCGGTGGTGTGGCCTGGGCAGGGCATATTCATAGGGACCGTCCGGTATCTCCGAACCGTCCTGGGCACGAAGTGCCAGCATTGCCTGGCCGATCTTGTACCCATAATCGAGAGCAGCGCCGTCGCTCTTGTTCGTGTCTAAAATGTCGCCCAATGCTTTTTCGAACTCTGGTGCCTGCTCGGGATACAAAATGGAAAGAACGGTTTTGGCGGCAGCCGATACCGCGGAACTTTGGGCAGCGATGCCATTGGATCCCACGTAGACAGGAGCTGCCAGGTAAAGCGCCGGACTGCCGGCGATCGCCGCGACACCGAAGAACGCATCATGCATTGCCAGATGAACCATGGCGGTGGCTCACGAACTTCGTGTCGG
>JBGTMM010000627.1:0-8239 GCA_041743635.1 Bythopirellula sp. | reverse complement strand
ACAAAATGCTCGTGCATGTGCGGTTCGGCAAGCGACACACCTTTCACGGCCACGGCGTGGGAATCGCAGACGAATTCGGTGAACCGGTCGATCCAGAACCAACGCATGACTTAATCCAATCGGGGAAATTATCCCCCTCCCCAGTACTCTGGGGAGGGGTTAGGGGAGGGTAAGAAACGTCATCACAAGTATTCGGCTTGCAATGGCGCGAAGAATCCTCCCCTAGCCCCTCCTTGGAAAGGAGGGGGATTGTTTTACTTCTTTTCCAACTTGTAGGCGACGAAGTTGCACATATCATCGACGGTAAGCTGCTGAGCAAGATTCTGCACCAGCGGATTCGCCTCGAATTTCGACAAATCGGCGAACGGCATCCGCTCCTTGAGTTTGGCGATGCCGGCCGGGCTCACTTTGCCGTCCTGCACGAAGTCGGTGCTGGTGAGAATGTCCTCAGGGAACAGTTCACCGCGCTCGATTTTGATGTCGAACGCTTTTTCCAAACGGAACACGATATCCAAAAAGTCGATCGACTCGGCGTCGAGATCTCCTTGGAGCGTGGCTGCGGGAGTGACTTCGTCGTCGTCGACCCCCAGGGCATCGACGAGGGCTTCGCGCACTTTGTCGAAGATTTCTGCTTTGCTGGGCATGGTTCTACAAACCTCCGGTGAAATGGTGGATTGCGCCGACCCGGGACTGTCGTTTTTGCCGGGCAGTGGGTCGACTGTTGGTTTAGGGTATGTTGGTCAATTCATGGCCGCGGAGGAATCGAGCCCCCGGGTCAGAAGTTTTTCGGTGCCTCGTTGATATTCGATCATCCGCGCGTCGATGTCGCCTTTGTTGGGATCGGTATCGCTGATGTTCAAGCGCTCGAGGACCAGGCGGCCACTGACTGACACCCGCTCCTCGACGGTCCCCTCGAAACGAAAGTTGGTGTAGCGGTCATCTTTTTTGGTCTGTTCGACGCGAATGGTCAACGTGTGGCCAGGCGCGACGAAGTCGGCGTATTTTACCGACCGTGCTTCGTGAAGTACGATAATGCTGTGCGCGTAGTTCTCACTCAATCGAATCAGCCAGGCCCCCGCCTGGGTTGCCGCCTCGAGCATAAACACGCCAGGCAACACCGGGAACTCGGGAAAATGGTCTGCCAAGTATTCTTCAGAGAGCGAAACATTCTTGACGGCCGTCAATTGGGTATCGGGCTCATAGGAGAGAATCCGATCCAGTAGCCAAAATCGCATAAGCTGGCGTCCCAAAAACGGTCCATCGCCGTGTCGAAAAAGAGTGAAGTGGGCAAAATAGCGAATTGGCGATTATACCCGGCCAAAACGAGTGCGACAACGCCGGGGATAACCCTTTTGTGGGCTTGAATGCCGCATTTCGCGGCAATCGCAGCGGTTGGGCAAAGCTTGCCGCATCGCGCGACGGTCTGGTAGTGCTCTAATTCTCGCCGAGGAGGCTCTGAATCTGCGACCGGGCCTGATCCACCAGCGGCTGCAATTCGCGATTGCCTTCGTATGATTCGACCACGCTCTCCAGCACGCGACGGGCCTGCATCAATTGCCCCGTGGCTTCCAAATGCTTGGCTTCATCGAGTCGCCCTTGCACAAATTCAGATTGGCTTTCATACGTCCCCGGATCGCTCTTGAAATTTTGAATCCTACGGCGGGCCAAACCGGCGTAAGCCCGGTCGAACTCGTCGTCGCTTTTTTCAAACAGGCCATTGAGTGCTTCGTACTTTTGCCAAGCAGTAAAGCGATCACCCATAGTGTCAAGCTCCCAAGCCTCGGCGTACAACCGTTCGGCTTCGGTCTCAGGCATATGGCCCAGACGCTCATTATTCCGCGCCCGAGTCTCGGCAAGATACATCATGTACTTTTCTTGGAACTTGTTGATTTCGCCCGTGAACTCAGTTTCTGGATAATTCTCCTGGAGCACAACGACAATGTTTTGCGCGTTTCGCCAATCGACAACCTCTTCCGATTCGAATAACGGCTTGAGCCGCGCGATCAGCGCCGCTTCGCTCGGCGGTTGTAGCGCCCAAACTCCACCGGCCACTAACAGCATCAAGCAAAGCGCGAGAAACCAAACCCGCTCGTAGAACGGGCTTTTGTCGCGCTCCGTGGTTTGCATGTGTTTTTTTAGGCGCATGATATCGCTGCGGTCGGAAGCAACCTTGAACATTCCCTTGTGGCCCGAAAGAACTTGCTGCGTGGCACTTCTGCCCGAGGCCACTTTCTCCTTAGCGGTGACAATCGCGCGGTGGGCTTCCTCGGCCGACGAAAGCCGTTCGGACCGTTTTACCGCGAGCAGCTTCGCGGTGAGCAGGTCGAGCCACACGGGGCAATCGAGCTCCTTAGACGACACACGAGGTGCATCGCCGTTGCGACGAGCTTGCACCAACTCGGCGGGGGAGTCGGCTTTCCAGGGGACTGCGCCCGACAAACATTCGTAGAGAATCACGCCCACGCTAAACAAATCGGCGGGAGGCTGCGACGCCGACTGCTTGCCACGGAACTCCTCGGGCGCGAGATAATTCGCCACTTGCATCGGCACGCGCAAGCCGAGCACGTCATCTTTGTCTGCCCAGGCGCAATCGAACCCGCAAATTTTCACCCCACCACTTCGCGGCAAAATGATTCTCGCGGGGGTGAGCCGCTGATGCACATAGCCAAGTTGATGCGCGTGTTTGAGTGCCAGGCAAACACAATCGACAATCTCGACCGCCATTTCCCAAGGCAGTTTACCGCGGCGGTCCAAGAGGTCGCGGAGCGATTCGCCGCTCACCAATTCCAGCGCAAGATAGGCCTGCCCCTCTTCGATGGCACCTCCCAAGCAACGGACAATGTGGGGATGCACGAGCCGCTGCAGCCGCTTTACGTCCGAGGAAAACGCATTCCCCGCCATGGGGCGGTTCACCAATCCCAGCGGCAAGAGCTTGACCGCCATCGACAACTTGCGTTCCAAGTGCAAGCCGCGCAGCACATTGCCAACACCCTCGTGGTCGAGGGGTTCCTCCAAGGCAAACGGGCCAATCCGCGATCGTTGCATCAGATTTCGCTACGTTGGAACAGACGCCGCGAAAGAAAATAGGGGGCAGACACCATTATCTATTGTAACCGCGACGCGACGCGGAGCAATTTCAAACCTCAGCCGGATCGCCACGAGCCCGTTCAAGATCGAGGTCGGGAAGAAACGGCAACTACGCTTCCGCAGTCGTTGCTTCCGCCATCTTCTCCGGCGGCTCCGGCTTGCCGTTGGTAATGAGTGCCGGATCGATGTTCGCTTCCACCGTGCGCAAGATCTGCCGAGTAGCCGCGCGATCAAAGTAGAAATCATCGAGCCGAATGCGGTCCGTGCCCCCATCTTTCTTGCCATCATTCTTTTTGTAGGCGACGAACGCTATCCCCTTGGATTGCCACTTTTTCTTGTTGAGCTCGGTGATGTCGGCGTAATTGGTTTCGTGGCCAGCCTTGTCGCGCAAGCTGGTGTCGTCTCCTTCGATCCAGCGGCCGAGCATGTAGGCAAATCGCGACAAGAAACCCAGCGCCGCCAATCCCGCGGCACCAGCATAGTAAAACTGCTCGTTGACGTCGAATTCCTTGAAGGGCTCGCCGGGATTGCCCGTCGGCCAACCTTTTTCCTCGGCCATCACATTCCACTTGTTCAGTCGATCGAGCTCATCCATCTCAGCGTTCTCTTCGGTAAATTTCTGATACTCGACCGCGCGGATTTGTTGGTTCGGATAAGTTACTAACCCGTCGTAAAGAAACCACGAGCCGCCGGCGGCGCAGAACAGGCCCACGAGTCCAAGTCGCATCAGATAGTTACGACTGATATTAGCGCGGACGGTCATCGACAAGCCTCCGAGGAAAAGTGTTGAGCTCGCCACAAGTCGCGAGCTTGCCTCATTGTAACGTGAAGACCGGCGGGCAGGAGCGCTCCGGAAGAATTACCAACGTTCTGATGCAGGCCGACAGGTGGGGTTGTAGCGAAGAGTGCACCTATATAGCCCGGGCATCTTGCCCGGGTCCGAGGCGCCCTTGTTCCAGGGACTGAAGTCCCTGGCTATTAACGAGCGTCCTCCGGGCGAGAACAATCTATCTGCGAATCCTTCGCCCGAAGGGCGCGCGAACTTAGCCAGGGGTTTCAATCCCTGGGAAATTGGCACTCGCGCGCGAAGCCCGGCGCTGGCGGGCGATGATGCCGCCGCCGACCAAGACGGCGAGCGTGGGCCAAGCGGCGAAATGTTGGCCCCCTTCGTTGGACCGCAGCGAGATGGCGACTTCCTCGGCCATGAACTCGTCGGACCACAACTCGGCAAGCGCTGCGTCATGAGCGCTCGCGGCAGAAAGTTCATTAGCGGCGGGAATTGCTTGTTCCTGTTGTGCGTTCCTCGTGGCGGGATCGCCGGCAGCTTTCTCGGTGGCCCGCAATAAATCGCCCTTGGCAGGTGTCGATCCAGGCACGGCATCCGGCTGGGGAAGTGGTGCCGTCGGTGGAGTATTCGGCACGGATCTATTCCTGCTCTCTCGACCCCGCAGCTCGGGAGCTTCCAGAATCGACTTCGAAATTCCTGCTGAAACTGAATAGTTGACGGGTATCAATTCGTCCTGTGACACACCGGTGGTACTTCTTCCCCTTGATTGGCCCTGCGCCGACAACGACGCGACTTCAAAATACATATCCCGGCCACGGGCGAAAGAGGGTTCCTTCACTTGGGAATCGACCACGGACAACTGAGAGGCGTCCGATGTATTCTGGGACTGCACAAGCTGCCGTTCGGTAATCGTGGAGCTTTGTCGCGTTATCGGCAGAAAGATGTTGGCAAGCTCAATTGTGCCGCCAAGTTGTTGGCTTGGCACTGGGGGCTGAGCAATTGGTGCGATCTGATCGGTATCCGAAACCCCCAGATCTCCTTGAAAATTGCCGTTGAGCGAGCCAGGGAAGTAGGCTTGGACCGGGGGAGTGTTTGAGAAAACAAACTCAAAATTTGCATTCGTATCTGCATCACCAAATGACGCAACATCGGCTGCTCGAATCGTTACATCGAAGTCAACGAACCCCCCTTGATTCGCGTTTAAATAGTCGAGGTGAACGATGAAATCGCCGCCCATCGTTGCCGACAGCGCCAGCCGATCTTCCATGCGCTCAAAAGCAAGTTTGCGACTTAAGAGGGGTGGTTTCATGGTTGCATCTCGGCGGCGATTTTGTTGGTGATTTCGTAGCGGGTTCTTAAAAGCTTGGGGATTTGCTGGGCATTCACAGCATAACCGGTCGACTCGGCTTGTTGCAACGTCGCGACGGCTGCGTCGAGTACTTGGTCGCGGGTGAGCGATTCGTCCGCTAATACTGCCTTCTCGTTCATTTCATCGGCAACAGCCGCCAGTTCCAAGGCAACTTGAAAAAGCTGTTCGCCGTTGGCAACCCACAATTCGCGGCGTTCCAGCGCCAATTCGGCAGCAGCAGCGGGACGATTCAGGTTGCGCAGCGTACGGCCACAGTTGAAATAGTGTTTGCTCAGAAACTCACGATATTGCGTTTGCCCGGGTGCTTGCTCGACGGCAATCCGTTGATGTTCGATAGCTTGCTCGTAGGCAACGAGAGCACGCTTGAGATCACCCGCCAACTCGCTGGCCATCCCACGGTTGTTGAGCACACCGGCGAGCGAACTGCGGTAGCGAATATCCCGCGGAAAATCAGCGACCAACTCGGCGAACAAGGCTTCGGCCCGCTCGTAAGCACTGCTGGCGTCGGAAGTCTTGTCCTGTCGCGCGAGGGCTTGAGCGAGATTATTCCAGGTAATCGCTAAGTCGCTCCGGTATTGAACCACGCCGGGGGCCTGCCGCGCGAGTTGCTCTTGCAGCTCAACCGCGCGGCGAAAGGCAGCAATCGCGTCTATATCTTTTGAGCGATGCCCCAAGATCGCCGCCAGGTTGTTGTAACTCAGGGCCAGATCGCTGCGGGCCGTGGCCGACCCGTCGGTCGGCGATTCTTCCACGATCTGCGTGAACAAATCGACGGCGGCTTGGCACGATGCTTCCGCGGCGGCCCAGTCGTGCTCTTGTTCCACAAAACTGCGATTGTTGAAGGCCATCGCTAATGCGCGGCGCGTCTCGCGGTCGGCTGGCTTGCCAACCACGAGGGCTTCGAGCAGGGCAATCGCGCGGGACAGGGATTTTCGCGCGGCAACGGGCTCACCACTTTGGCGTTCCAACAGTCCACGATTCGTGAACATCTCGGCCAACAATCGCTTGGCCACATCGAGTTCCGCGTCGTCGGCCACCACCACGGACTGCAACCGAATCGCCTTCGTATACTGTTGTTGAGCCTCGGCGAGCTTACCCTGAGCGGCGAACAACAACGCCAAATTGTTGATCGCGGTGGCTTGTTCTTGCTGGAACTCGGCCGGCTGTTCGGCATCGGTCGCCAGTTGGCCAAATAATTCGGCGGCCGCACGAAACGATTGCTCCGCCGCGCTGGAATCGCCGAGTTGGCTGGCAATCGTGCCGGCTTGGAGCTGCGCTTTGGCTAAGTCGTGTTGCAATGTCGGATCAGCGGACGCCCGGGCGATGAACTCTTGATAGTAGGCGAGCGTGTCCGTGAGTACCGCGTGCCGCAGCGGTTCGCTGCCTGGGAGTCGGGCCAATTGCTGCGCGAACTGCGAGCCAAAGCGATCCACGACTTGCCGCGCCTGCTGCAAGTTTTTCTCGGCATTGGCGAGTGCCGCCTGCTTGCGATCGTGTTCCCGAGACAAGAGCACCGCACCGGTCGTCGAAACGGCCGTCAGGATCAACAAAAACACAGCGGCCAAGGAAACGATCAGCCGATGACGGCGGACCCATTTTCCCGCGCGATCCGCCATGGTGGGCCGCCGCGCGTAAGTCGGTTTGCCTTCCAAAAAACGATTGAGATCGTCGGCCAACTGCTCGGCGGTGGCGTAGCGTTCATCGCGTGACTTGGCCATCGCCTGCAGCACGATGGTTTCCAAATCGACGGGAATTGCCGGATCAATCGTCCGTGGCGGGAGCGGCTCGTGGTTGGCAATCGCCTGCAAGACGGCTTGCCGATCCTCGCCGGGATAGGCCGGTCGCAAGGTGAGCAGTTCGTAGAGCGATGTTCCCAGCGAATAAATGTCAGTCCGGGGATCGATCAAGGCTTGTTTGCCGGTCGCCTGTTCGGGGCTCATGTAGCGCAAGGTACCCACCATGTCGCCCGTGACGGTCACGCCGGGGCTGTTTTGCACGCGGGCCAAGCCGAAATCGGTGATCCAGAGTTTATTGCGCTGATCGACCAACAGGTTCGAGGGCTTCACGTCACGATGCACCACGCCACACTCGTGGGCATAGTGCAGGGCGCTAGCGGCTTGAATCCCCAACCCGGCAATCGCGCGACAATATCGCGATTGCCCCGCCGCGTGTTCGGAAGACAACTCCGAATGCACCGTCGATTGAACAGCCTGAGTCGTCACCGCGCCCTGCTGCGATTCTCGAATACCGCTTGCGGTTTCGCGCCGCAACTCCCCAAGAATCTGATCGAGCGACCTGCCTTGAATCAACTGCATCGCATAAAAGTGGACGCCCCGTTCTTGCCCGACGGCAAACACCGGCACGATATGGGGATGATGCAATTGGGCCGCGGCTTGGGCTTCATTCTGGAAGCGGGCGATTTGCTTGTGGTCCCACATCGCCGCGAAGGGTAGCACCTTGAGCGCGACTTTGCGTTGCAGCGAAATCTGCGTTGCTTCGTAAACCACCCCCATCCCGCCACGACCGATCTCGGGGCCGATCTCAAAATCGCCCAACCGTTTATCGGCATGTCGATTCGCCGTGAATTTGTCGACCTTGGGCGGCGCGTTCTGCTCTTGGTTGGCTGGATTCAGTCCCTGTGTCGCCCCGTGCAACATGTCCACACTCGCCACGAACGCGCGGATGTCGGTCGCAAGATGGGGGTGATCGGCAACCAAACTTTCCACGTCGAGCGGAGCGTTCTCTTCCAGCGACAACAAATAGCGATCCAGCACCTCGGCCAACTCGCGGTCGGTCGCGGAACTCAGTGAGAACGATTTGGTGGATTCACTGATCATTGCCATTTCAAATTATCGTAACAAGCCAAAGCCCAGGGTCGCCACGGCGACTCGACTAGGCGAGATTGCAATCCCTGGGCGTCTTTCAATACTCCAATTGCTCGCGGAGTTGCCGGATCGCGCGGAGCCACAGCATCCGCACCGCGCCGGCCGAGCGCT
>JBGTMM010000626.1:0-2029 GCA_041743635.1 Bythopirellula sp. | reverse complement strand
GCAAGCAGGCGAGCAAATCAAACAATTGCAAGGCCGACTCGTGTTGGCCGAGGCCAAAGCAGCGCGCTCGCGCGAATTGGTGCCATCAGGCGCGATCTCACAAGAGGATCTTGAGGAAGACATTACGGCCGTCGGCACGCTTAAGACCGAACTGGCGCAGGCGGAGGCAGCGGAGCGATCTGCTCAGGAGAAGCTCGCGTCTGGCAGCAATTCCTTGCAGGCCGCTCGCGATGAATTGAAGCGAGCCGAAGCAGCCGAACGAGAAGTTCGCATCGCTTTGACGGCGGAAAGCGACGGCCTGAATCCCGAAGTGCGGCAAACCATGGCTGAACTTGACCGCAAGCGTTGGGAGTTGGATCAAACGGTCGTGCGAGCGCCCTCGGACGGTTACGCCACCTACGTCGCGCTCCGCCCAGGGCAAATGGCGACGCCAATTCCGCTGAGTCCTCCCATGGTATTCGTGCCAAGAGAAAAACGACGGCTCATCGCGTCTTTTCCGCAAAATGCGATCGGCGGCATCGAGCCGGGATGTGAGGCGGAAATCGCCTTCAAAGCCCGCCCAGGCCAGGTCTTTCCCGCCAAAGTCCTCAGTGTGACGTCGATCATTCCCGAAGGACAAATGTCGACCAGTGGACAGTTACAATCGGTGACTTCCGCGAATGCGTCGGGATATATCCCGGTCACGTTTGAGTACGGCGAGGATGTCGAAGCCCTGGACCTGCCTACCGGTGCGCAGGCGAGTATCGCCGTCTACACGCACAACTTTCACGCCTTGGCAATCGTGCGGAAGATTATTCTACGAATCAAAAGCTGGGAGAACTACGCGTATTTCATGCATCATTTCGATGCGCTGCATTAGGCTTTGTCTCAAAACTGCACGAGTGTCTCGAACTGAGCCGCATGGCGCTAGCCCTCGGGTCTATTATCTCCGGCCTTTTTCGGCAGGTCACCCGACGCTAGCGCGTTGCGGCTCAGGTTTTGAGACTAAGCCTAGCATTCGCTGGGGGCCATGATTACATAGTGCAGCCAGCAACTAGCGAGCCAAGGAAAAGTTGAGAACATTAATCTGCGCTAATCGTCGCTAATGAATTTATTAGCGAAGATTGGCGGTGATTAGAATCTACCCCAAATCCCCCTCCCCGGTACTCCGGGGGAGGGGATAGGGGAGGGGTCTTCGATGTTATAATATATGTTCATTGCCATGAGAGCACCTTAACTGGAGGGAACTGTTGGAGGGAGCAGCGACGAGTTGCAATGTTGGTACAGCATTTTTTGAAGTGGTTTCCAAGGTGTGATTTTCAGTGTAGTACAGGAATCGGACTACGAAGGATTTCACGAGAAAAACGTGCCCCCACGATTCCAGTATTTTCTCGAAGAGAATGGAAATTTCTGTTAGGCGACACTCTCAAGGGTTACCTAAAATGTTCCCCATGGTCTCAGCGTACATCCGCTTGAGTTCTTGATTTCAGGTCTGCTCCGTGCCATGATAGAGCGAAATAACTTCTAATTGCCACGCGAGCAAGGTTTAACTATGGCAATTCGCTTCTTGTGCGTTTTGGCACTGACGGTAGTAACGGTCCACCCATGTCAGGGATGGACATTTACCAGCCAAGAGTTTGGTTACTCCCTAGATGTCCCAAAAGGCTGGGAAGCAATTCCTAAGAGTATCATCAAAGAGCACGTCGCGGCGCGGTTCCCAAATGAAGCAATAGTAGTCGATGCTGGATTTCAGCCCGCGTCAATCGATAGTGTGCTTGGCTTTCCTCGTATCGTAGCTGTCGTCCTGCCCAATGCCAAAATGGGGATTAGCCGACAACTGACTGATAGGGAAATTTCGAGTCTTGCTTCTGAGCTATCAGGATACAGTGCGCAAGAATTACAGGAGCTTTTGACCTGCTCCCCAAAAAGTGATCCATGTGTTATGAGAGTCTCAAACGCCCTTGAGGGCAAGGAGACTCAGGATGACGAAGCGACGACGGCGGCATGGGCCGGAAGAGATAGTTCGTAAGCTGCGTGATGCGGATGCGAT
>JBGTMM010000625.1:0-4661 GCA_041743635.1 Bythopirellula sp. | reverse complement strand
GGGGACAAGACCAAATCGAGGCCTCGCGCAAACTCACGCCGCAATTCACCGAAGTTCGCATCGACAACAGTCTCTCCGAAAACTTCACCATCGTCGAAGTCTTCACCTTCGACCGCCCCGGCCTGCTCTACGCCCTGGCTCGCAAGCTCCACGACATCGGTCTCGTCATCCGCCACGCCAAGATCGGCACCTATATCGATCAGGTGGTGGACGTGTTTTACGTTACGGCGCGCGAGAACGGACAAAAGATTTACGACGAAGGATATCTCAACCACATCAAGCACGAAATGTACCACGCCGCGGAAGGAATGTAGGATGTATGATGTGAAAATGCTGATGTCAGAGTTTCTTACATTTGCATTTTGACATTTAACATTTCACATTCTTATACAGTCTCGTTTCAAGACGGTGAACTTGGTGAACTTGCCGAACATGGTGGTGCGTTTTTTGGTGCCAAGTTCATCCCTTGAAGCGGAAAGGGAAAGGTAGAAGGGGGAAAGCCAGTCGTTCGGCGCGCACCGCGAGCGCGTTTATTCCATATTCTCCCGTCGCCGACACGCCCGGCTCGCCTCATCTCTGGCTAAAAGCTAATAGCTAACGGCTAAGAGCTTTTCATGGCGTGCGTCATTTTACCCGAAGTTGGTGGCCAATTTGAGAGGTCATTTTTGGCCGGGTGTGGGATTGTTTAACGCGGAGAGCGCGAAGGGACGCAAAGGGCTGAAGAAGTTCAGCCCGCAGAGACAAGACACTATTCGGAGAAAGGGAGAGTGCGGTGCAATTTTTCTGCTGTCGGTAAGTCAGTGCCAAAAATATTGTCTTAGGTCAACCAATGTTTGCTAAGTCCTACTCGGTCCGCGTGTCGATTCCGACATGAGGTGTAATTCAAAATCTTCGGAGGAAAGTATTGCGTTGCCACAGCGAATAGTTGTGTCAGGAAGTGACGCCAGGAAACGGCCGGCGGTGATCCACAGTTGACGACAATCGGGATCATTCAATCGAACCGTAATTGAATACCCACCGTTCTGAACTTCGCACCAGTCGAATAACAATCCTCCCGTGTGATTGTTTAGCCGCTCGCGATACTGAACAAACCACCCGGCATATGCGTCTGGCGGTATCTGCGACGCCACTTGTTCTTCACCGGCGTAGCACCGCCAAACAACGTCGTGTCCTTCCTGAGCGAATCTTTCTAACCAATCTGAGGGCGTTGACGGACTCAATCGCGGTGAATATACACTGAATTCCGTTTCACTCAGCCACGCTGGCACACGTTTGATCGAATCTGTGTTGGAGAGAATTTCAATGTACCAACATGCAATCCTGAGCATGCCTGGCACGTCAATAGCGAAGCCAACACTATCGGATGTCTCTACCGAATCCAATCCTTCCGAGCAATGCTCAGGATTCCATTCATGCGGGTCCAAGCTGAAGTTCTGCAGATCACGCACCGCAAGCTCGATCCTTCGAATCGTTTGTTCATCACCTGCGTGGTATCCGCCTGCGACTGCAAACTCAAATGTAATTCGGGCCTCAATGGGTATCGATGTGGCCGCAGGCAGTGGAGAGAGTGCGACGACAGAAGCGTCATGTAGCCAGAAATTTGCTTCAAGCCAGGCGTCGAGCTCTGATTGGGATTCGAGGCGCATACTTGTTACCTACCGCCGTTGCGTGGCCACCGCCGCCCGCGATTGTAATCTGGCGCGGACAATTCGGTCCAATTATAAATGCGATAGAGTTCATTACGAAAGGAGTTCCGCCCCGGCTAGTTCGATGAGGTTGTAGATGGGGGCACGCTCGGAGGTTTGCACGAGTAAGGCAAGAAGGCTGAAAATCAGCTGCCGACGCCACACGGTTTAATCACCGATGGTGTTTGAGAATAGATTGTGGGCCGGAACGAGTACTGCGAGTTCCGGAATGACCGATATTTCCACGTAAATTTCGCCGGAACTCGTACAACTCGTTCCGGCCTACGACTCGCGGTTGAGTGTCTCTACCAACCATTTTCGGTGGCGTGGGAGGAAGATTAGCCCGAAGACAAGCGCCCAGCAGTGTGGTTCTGGCACCGCCGTCACGGCACCGAGAGAACTTATGCTGTAGTTGCCTTGCCAGCCGGACAAGTCTCGCAATCGCTGGTTGAACCGCTTACCTTGAAATTTCGATTGTCACCTGCCATTTTTCAAGGTAGCAATTAAATGTGCTACGTCGAACTGGCCCATCCGCCCACTCGCTCACCCGGCATTATTTGACGAACTCCGCCAGGTCAGGGTGAATCCAAACGGGGACAATCTTTATTCGGCTGGTCAGCCGCTTTTCCTCCCCTTCGGCACCGTGGAAGGAAGATCATCCCGCAGAGAAGCGCCAAGCAGTGTGGTTCTGGTACGGCTGTTGTGGCACCGAAAGAGCCAAGGCCGTAGTTGCCTTGCCAAGCGGACAAGTCGCCGGAACTGAATGGACTGGGTGATCCTCCCCGTTGCCATAACAGCAAATCTCTACCGTCGACGTCGCCATCACGATCAAAGTCGCCGGCCATGTTCTCAAAGAGGGTGACGCTGTCAATAAAGACACTGCCGCCGTCATTGGTTTGCGGCTGAATAAACACGAAGGCCAAGCGGGCTTCCACCGCGTCCAGGGGAGCTTGCTCATCAATCTGGATATAGGACCACGCATTCTCTGGTGAGGCGCCATCCGCCAGAGTGACGAAGGATTCACCCAAGAAGTACTGCGAGCCGTGGGCCGCGCCAAATTGGCTGTAGAACTCAAGTTTCATCTCGGCCCGATTGCCCGTGCCGACGATCGAATCTTCGGATCGCGTGAGCGCGTGGGCCCCGGCGATGATGTGCGGCCCGCCGGTGATCGCCACGCTTTGATATGCCCCCGACGCATTGTTATGGCTGCTGAATTGTCCGAACAGTTTGAGCGAGCGCTCGCCATCGAGCGGCGTGCCATAATCGGAGAGCACATTATTAATGCTGTTTCCAAACACTTCCCAGTCGTTGAGGGCTCCACCAGCGTCCTCAAAACCAGCGTCACTGATCATCGAGACGGGCGGAGGACTCGGGTCGGAGCGTTGCCAGACGCGGACATAGTCGATTTCGAACCCCGCGGGAAATGGCGTGGTCGCGTCGGGGTAGCCCGAGTAATTGCCGCCGACGGCCAAATTGAGAATCAAGCTCTTCGGCGTGCTCGGAATGCCAACGTCGGGCTCGTAGAGCCGCATGTGCTCCACGCCGTCCACATAGAAACGGACCGTGCCGACTTCCCATTCGACCGCGTAGTCGTGGAAGTCGGCCTGGAAGTTCGCGCCGCTCTCATGCCACTCGGATCGATACTGGCGCGAGTTGTAGTCCCACCCCCAATGCAACGCGCTGCTCACGCCGTACGGCAGATCGCCGCGGGCTTCCATAATATCGATCTCTCCCCCAATCGGCCAGTTCGCGTGACGAGGCAATAGCCAGATCGCGGGCCAAAAACCTTGGCCGTGGGGAAGCTTGGCTCGCACTTCGAACCGCCCGTGGCTCCACTCTTGCCAAGTCCTCACCAAACCGGAATTGTAAGGCTTACCGTAGGTATAATTGGGATCGATGTCGGCCCGCAGATGCAGCGCGTCATTCCCCACCGAGACTTGGCTGGGGTGATAATACTGCGCTTCGCCATTGGCCTCGTTGGCACGGTTGGCGACTTCCCACACACTGTTGTTGATCGCGATGCCGCTGAAATTGTCCTGAAAGACCGGGCTGCCCCAGCCCGGCACAATCACCGGGCCAGCATGAACCGACGGCCAACCCAGCGCGGCGAGGGCGCATACCGAGCCAACGATCAGCCAGAAGATTTTTTGAGATCTAAGCATTCAGCTTCACACTCGCGCTATCGGCCACATTCACCCACACATGCACATGGGGCGAACCACGGAAGTGCCACACGAACGACGGGCCTTCTAATCGCCAGTTGTCCCACGTCTTATCGCGGCCGATGTCGCCTTGCTCGTAGAACGCCAGGCGGCAGGCATCGAGGCCGCCCTGCGCGTTGAGGCAAGCGATCACTTCGTCGCGATCATTTTGCCGGTAAGGTTCCACCAATTTTCGCAGCACCTCTTGCACCCGCATCCGTTGATCGTCACTGAGCTGGGTGAGCGGAATTCCCTGAAACTTGCCGCTTTCGCCCTGAAAACCAACTTTTTCTTCCCGAGGCAAACCGCGCTTCACGAGCGCGAGTTGCTGCTGCTTGCCGTCGAGGGCTTGATAAAGTTTGTTCGCCTCAACTGCTTGCGGCCAGAAAACATTGCCGGGGTGGTGCGCCTCTTCATCAAAACCTTCGGCGGCGTGACCGTAAAAAATCGGTCCACCGAAGGCGACGTGCTCGGTCGTGTTGCCATCGCAGCGCACGGTCATGTGCCGGCCGGTCATCACGAACTCAAAGCGCTCGCCGCCGGGTTCGCCGAAGAGGGCGATGCTGTTTTGCTCGCCGAAGCCGCCGGAATCGTCGGTGAGTTGTTGGTCGATCTTGGCAACCCACTCGGGACTGTAAAGATTTTCAAAAATCGCCCGGATGAGAGCGCGTTGGTCGGGCGTATAAAAATCATCGTTCACGTAGTGATCGGTGATATCCCAATTGTTGGCCACGCGGGTGCGCAAGAGTCCCCGCTCGGCATCGTGATGATCCCA
>JBGTMM010000624.1:0-2394 GCA_041743635.1 Bythopirellula sp. | reverse complement strand
AGCTAAAGAACGTCGCAAAGCAAAGCGTGCCGTAGGTCATCCGAATGAGTTGCTTTCGACTCTCGTCGTCGAGTCGCTTAAGCCACAAGGCCATCATCACATAGACGATGCCCATCATTACGGCGAGGATCGTGGTCGAGTAACCAAGAGTGATGCAGACCACGTGCGTGGCGAGCCAGAATTGCGTATCGAGCACGGCTTGCAGCACCATGAAGGTGTCGCCGTCGCCGGCCAGATTGTAAGCGATGAACAGTGTGGGAAAGCCGACGATCGCCGCGAGGAGATTTCCCAAACCACGGCGATAAACGTATTCATAAACCAAGGCGAACAGCACTGCGGCCCAGCCGATAAACACGGCGGAGGAATAGAGATTGGTCACCGGGGGCCGTCCGGAAATGTAGATTCTCGCCACCAGTGCGTAAGTGAGCAGAGCAAATGTGAACCACAACAGCCAATTTGCCGAGCGGTTGAGCACCGCCGACCAACCGAGCCACGAACATGCCGCGAGCACAAAGCACACTAAGTACAGCGCCATCGCCAACACGAACGGATTAAAATGGTTGAAATACGCTTCGTAAGCGATGCGGCCCAAGTCCAGTCGTTCGGCCGTCTTGCGCTCGCCGACGCTTGCTTCGGTTGTGAGTTTTTCTTGATATTTCGCATCCGCCTCGGCACGTTCGCGGACGATTTTTTGGTAGGCCCCTAACGTGGAATTGAATTTGTCCAAATCGTCCGCGCGATAGGCGTCGAGCACCTCTCGCAAAGCGGGAGTCGCCGCATTTTGCGGACGTTGCGTCAAACCATTGACGGCGTATTCCACCTCGGCGGCAAACACGATTTGCCAGGGCTGATCCGGTTCCAGCGGCGGAATCGCCCGCGGCCCCAACTTATCGAGTCGCTGCACTTCCTGGCCGATCATCGCCAGATCGGCTTGCAAGTTTTCCACCGTGTCGGTGCGAATCGCGGGATTGGCAAACGAATCTTGGAGCGCAGTGTAGAGAAAAATCCGCTTGGAAAGCTCTAACACTTTTTTCTGCTCGAGCGTTTGTTTTTCAGAAGGAACCTCCCGAGCGAGTTGAAACTGCTTCATCGTTTCCTCGCGGCGCTCAGTCAACTCCGCCACGCTGTAGCGGAAGCCATCGCGTGATTCCAGCCCCAATGTTTGCAGGAGATCGAGGTTTTCGATGCGAAAGACTTGGTAGTCCTTTGCAGCCGGTGAGCCGGTGATCACGTCCAACAACCATTTCGTGGCCGGCACCTTGGGTTTGATGCCGAAGAGCCGTCCAAACGCCGAGGGACTTTCTTCGTCCAATTCCACCACGCCCTGCCCGGAAATCACCGTCAATACGTTTCGCGCCAAGGTGTCGAACGGCTGGATGCGTCCCTCATAAGCCAACGGCAATTGGCCAAATTCGTGAATGTTCATCTCCGTGGCCGGCACTTTTGGCGGTCGCGCCCGGCCCGAGACCCAGCCGGCAAAGATCAACACAACAAGCGCTGGAACCCAGACAACGGGTGACTTCCAATTCGCCAACAGTCCGCCCGTTTCAAGAGAGGTAATCGACTTTGCCGAAGTTTTGCGCTCGGCAAAGCGCGCAAACGTCAGACCAAAATGGAATAGCATCCCCGTCGCCACCAACATGCACGACACATAGGGAATCATCCAACCCGAGTTGGTGACCACCTGCAGCACCGTGCCGCGCTCGGTTTCTTTGTCCCAATCCGCCTGATACAGTGTATCGCCGCCATAGCGCAGCGGGTTGTTCATCCAAATTTTGGCCGTGCGGTCGACGTTGCTTGCCGGATCAGTGAGCCGCACTTCCGAGGAAAAATTCTTGGGTGTGTCAGTTCCCACGTAGCGGTCGTGTTTGAAGTCAATAAGATGAACTGCATAGGGCTTCGGCAAACGCTTGAACCGCATCTCGATTTCGTACGGCTTGCCATCCACGGTAAGGCTGTCAGTCATCGCCGCCGAAGAGGGGAGGGCCCACAGCAAATAAGTGCCCAGCGATTTCTTGTCCTCTTTCGACAACAACTCAACGTAGGCGGCTGGTAAATCGACGGCTTGTTCACTCTCTGCCCCAGTGCTCTTGGGACGCTCTTCGAGCAATCGCATCGCCCCCCAGCCGTCACTGGCGCGGGTTGTTTCCCCCGGTTGAGCCAGCCGAGTCACCGCATTAGGGAAAAATTCCGTGACGCGAATGTCAAAGGGCAAATCGGGACTCTCGACCACTTCTTTCGACTCGGCCGCTTGTTGCAGCAGCGTTGCGGGCACCACCGTCACTTCGTCGCGCTGAATGTCCGACTTGTCGATGATCGCCAACTCCGCCGAGCGAATATCCTCGGCAAAGCTGACCGTCTGCCCCTCGGCAATCTGCATCCGCGCTTCCTCGG
>JBGTMM010000623.1:0-1962 GCA_041743635.1 Bythopirellula sp. | reverse complement strand
ACCAGGTTGTTCAGGCATGGCATTGTGAGGAAGGTGAAAGGAAACTTAATGTAAACCAGGACGTTTGCGCCGCCGTTTAGCTTTTTGCGCTGCCGCTTTCAGTTGATCATATTCTTCCTCGAAGGATAGCCCTTCGATGATTTCATCAATGGGATCTTCTGCGGTTTGGTCTGCGGTGTCGTCTAAGGTCGCGGACCCCGAATCAGGAATCAGTTCCCCCGGCGCCGAAGGACTTTCTCCCAAGATGACCCCTGGGGGATGAGTGGGGAGTCGCCAATCAGCCAGCTTGCTGACAAGCATACGTTCGTCGGCCGCAGGCCAGGGTTCTTCCTTGCGATCTTCGTACTCCTTACCATTAATGTGGAAGGCTGAGTCCATGAGAAATGGCATGCCACCGAATTGCGCATAACCTGCGCCACGACGAATGTAGGCGATATTACGACCTGGGGCGTCCGTGGCCAGTAGAATGTCGTTGATAGAAATCCGCGTGCCACGAGTTTCGGTGATCGACAGCGACCTCAACAAGGGATTCCACATTCCCGGGACAAGGCTCCAGCTCCGTATTGCGTACATTGCTTCGCCGGAGGTACCCAGGATATCAAGAATGTCGTCGTAATTGCCTGCACCGAAAATTTGGCGGACGCGACAATTCGTGCGAACGGCTGGAATCAAGTCCGCGCCGATAGTCTCTAGATCGGCAAGCGATTGATTTGCCAGAATGCAACCGATGTTCATACTGCGCGCCGTTTGCAAAAACAATTCAACATTTTTGGAGACGATCCGCTGGAATTCATCGACGACCAAGTAAACTTGTTTGCGAGGATGCCCATGCACTTGGGCGGCTGCCATTAACGAGTAGAGAAAAATCCGGGCAATTTCAGCGGTATTAGAAATGCCAGCAGTTGGGGGTAATGCGACGTAAAGAGCTTGGGGAGTGGTAAAGAGATCATCAAGTTCGATGGCATTGTCGAGCACTGCTTGTGGGGTTCGCTGCGACGCACAGGCGTTGAGAGCCTTGAACCGCGACAAGCGCCGAATGGAAGACTGCAAATTGCCGGCAGCATCCTTAGTCTTTTTTGGGAGCGTAAAGTACTCTAGACCATCTAAAATCCGCGATAACTCGGCAAGACTTTCGACGTTGGGATTTTCGCGCATTGCATAATTGAGTACATCAAAATTAGAATCGCCAAAATATTTCCGCCCATAGTCGGAACCGTACTGCAGTCCCAAGGCCGCAGTGAGGATGTCGGTTCGCTGATCCGGATCGAGTTTGGGCATCATTCGCTGGGTCAACGGGTTGAAAGCGAACGAGCCACAATCTGTGACGGTGGTGAACCACTTAAACCGATAGCCAGGACCGTCGGGGGAATCTTTCTTTAACCGCGCATCGATGGCTTTTGCCTCAATGCGGAGCGTTTCAAACACGGATTGGTCATCCGCCTTGAGGTCAAGGACGATGACCGACGCATCCTCAAACCGCATCAACTGGGTGATAAGTGGGACGATCCCTCGGCTCGTTTTTCCAGACCCGGTATCACCGAGAATATGCATGTGCTCGGCGAATACGTCTCGCGGAACCATTATCGGTGTGTCATCGCGAGCATTACTACCAAACAAGATGCTTTGATTTTCAAAATTATCATTGGAAGCACGAATCCGCGCCACGAGGCCTTCCCAATTCTCGGTCGTGTAAATCCGTCCGGGCGATTGGTTGGAGAGTTGATCCTCCATTGCGGCAAGGGACCGCCCAGCCATAGCGATGGTGAGCGCGAAACAGGCGGCTAAAACACCAAGGCTCGGGGTGACAACGCGGATGGCAACCCGTGCGAACTGTTCCAAAAAACGAACAATCAGGTTTTTAGCCGTTTGCCGAGACTGCTCCGACTCTCGGGCCGCTGCAGATTCGTTACGTCCCGCCACAGCAGCTGCTCGACGTTGGGCAAGATACTTATCAGCCGCTTC
>JBGTMM010000622.1:0-4369 GCA_041743635.1 Bythopirellula sp. | reverse complement strand
TTTGGGACTCCGCGAGGGAGCGACCGAAGCAACGGTCTGGAACGCCTGAAGGAGTTGTTCCCGATCACAAGAGATTTTCATGGACTTGCTGCCCTTTCCGCTGGTGCGTGGGGCTTCCGCCGAGGGTTGGTTTTCTAGGACTGTGCTCAATGGAAACCTCCTGAGTGTGTTTCTCTTTAATAAATTGATTAATTAGTAGCAGTAGTAATGTGTGGCGGTGAAATGTCGATAGATGGCGGCTAATTTCGCGAAAGCGTGAGTGGTAAAGGAGTTGTGATCGAAGTGGCTTGGGGGAAAAGGAGTTGTCTGTGAGTTGGCAGCATGTTTGGCAATTGTCGACAACAGTTTGGCTTTCGGCTAAGTGCTTTTTAGTTGAGAGAAACTGCCAAAGTCGCTGACGGTTGTCGACATCAAACAAACAAATTTCCCCCAGGTGTTGGTAATGAGCCTATTGAACATCATGATTCAGGCGGCCAGCAAAATACGCCGCAGTTCCTCAAGGGAATGTTGGGTGGCGGAATCAGTGGCGAGCGCAACCCGCAGCGAATCCATCGAGTGCATAATCGTGGAGTGATCCCGCTTGCCGAGCTCTCGGCCGATCTGGGCGTAGCTCGTACCGGTCAAGGTGCGGAGTAGATACACGGCCACGCTGCGGGCAAACACTAGCGATTTCCGCCGCGTTGGACCACGCAAAGCGGCTTGCGTCACGCCGAAATAACGGGCCACCACGGCGACGATTTCTTTCGCGGCCAGCCCACTACGGACCGAGGCGGGGTTGGCACCGATCGCGGGAGCAGCTTCCCATTCGCGCAACGCGCGCAGCAAATGCGGCACGGGGCCCGTGGTGTTGTCGGCTAGCGTGCGGAGAGTGCGGTCGTCAATCGACGTACCCCGTTCCACCGCGGCGAGCCGCAACAATTCCAAACGAGCGTCGCTGCCCGGATGATTAAGCCATAACAACAAGCCGCCCGTGAGGCGATCACGCAAACCCGGTTCAAGTTGCGGTTGAGCGGTCGGCGACATTTGCGAGGTACACAGCACCACCGCTTGCGAGTCGGCAAGCTTGTCCAACAGATCGCGCAGCTCGTGTTGCAGGGCCAGCTTGGCCGGGAGCTTGTGCAAATCTTCTATCACCAAAAGCTGTAATTTCGCCAGGCGAGCGCGGAATTCGGGGAGTTCCCCATCCGTGCGAACGTCGATTAAACGCCGGGCGAAGTCAGTCGCCGTGAAGTAAGCGACGCGCTCCGCCCCCAACACGGGCAGCCAACGCCGCACGATGCCACGGACCAAGAGCGATTTGCCAGTCCCCGAGGGACCAACGAGGAAGAGCGGATTGACCCACGCCGGGGGCGAGAACTCAGCTTCGCCGGTGAGCAGCTTTTCGAGGGCAATTATGGGCAGGCGATTCTCGGGCCCCGCGACAAAGGTGGCCCATGCCGATGCAATAGCAGCCGGGGCAACGGCATCCTGGGAAGCAGCATTAGGGGCTCCGTAAGGGCCTGTCGGCAGATCGATTCGTAGCACTCCGTCGACCACGTAGGCTCCGTCCAGAATCAGCGTTGAAAAAGGTCGTGGGAAGCCAAAAATTGGCTTAAATACCCAGCGAAAAACAGCGGAAAATCGAATCCCCGATTCTACCCGATATGCAATCCACTAGGGAGGACCGCGAGTTTATTTTTCCGAGAATCTTCAGCGGCGTAAGTGCTGATATGCGTTGATGATACGGCGCGAAGCTTCCTGGGCATCTTCTTCCGTAGACAATGCTCCGAAACTAAACCGCAAAGCACCCTCCACAAGCTCCCTTTTTAGTCCCATCGCCAGCAGAACCGGCGAGGGTTTGCTCGAGCCGCTGGCACACGCGGAACCGGTTGAACAGGCTACGCCGGCCGTGTCGAGCGCGAGAAAAAAGGCCTGCCTGTCAACGCCAGGAAATGCAATGTTCGACGTGTTGGGAAGCCGCGGCGCATTCCACCCAATGACAGTCGCGGCGGGAATCGCGGCACAGATCAGCGATTCAAATTCGTTTCGCATGGCAGTCAGCCGTTGACCACGCGTCGCGCCTGCGAGATGCCAAGCTTCGAAAGCGACTTGCATTCCCACGGCGAGCGCTACTGATTCGGTACCCGGTCGGACGGCGTTTTGTTGATGCCCACCGAAAAGCTGAGGGGAAATTGCCACGTCGCCGCGTAAGAGCAGCGCACCTATTCCAACCGGACCGTGAAACTTATGCGCGGCGAAGCTTAGCGCGTCAAATTGGTCATGAAAACCCATCGGAAGCTTGCCGACCCATTGGGCGGCATCGGTGTGGAAGGGGATGTTGTGAGCCGCGCAAAGCTTGCTGATCTCGGCGAGTGGTTGGAGTACGCCCGTTTCATTATTGGCGGCCATGATGCTCACCAGCCGTGTGTCGTCACGCAGCGATGCAATGAACTCGTCGATATTGTCTATCCCATCCTCAGTCGCCCCGATGCGGGTCACCTGCCAGCCGCGACGCTCGAGTTCCGCCGCTGGCCCCAAGAGCGAGGGATGCTCGATGGCTGAAGTGATAAAATGTCCCGGTAACTGACCTGCTAGCAAGCCAAGAATGGCGAGATTGTTGGCCTCGGTCCCGCCGCTCGTGAAATAGAGCCGGTCGGCGTCCATTCCCGTCGTTTTGGCCCCCAAAATCTGAGAAATTCGTTCGCGAGCCTGTTCCAAAGCCCGTCGGGCCGCCTGTCCGGCGCGGTGCTGGCTGGCCGGATTGGCCGGGTAACACAGGGCCGCCTCGCGCATCGCGTCGGCAACTTCCGGCAGCAGCGGCGTGGTGGCGTTGTTGTCGAGGTAAATGGAGTCGGACATGCATGCAGTATAGGCGCTAGGCGCTGGTTGTTAGGCGCTAGGGGCAGGTTTCCTCAGCAAAACTACCGCCCAGCGGCTAGCAACTAGCTCCTCTCCGCCAATTGCCATTGCGGGCGTTTTTCTCAGCGGGCTACTATCCGCGCCGGTTGGATCGCGACGAATGGATTCGTTGCGACGGTTGAAGAGCAGAACTGTAGGTCTCGCACATACGCACTCAAGGACGAGTTGCCATGACGGTCTTTTTTCGCGCGCTGGTGATGTTGGTCACTCTCGTGGGCTTGCCCGCGGCATGGGTCTATTACGGCCCGTTGCCACCCGGGGCGCAACAGGTGATGGATCGCTTTGTGGAAGTAGCCCAGGATGCACTCGGTTGGCGCAAATCGGTGCCGAACGACACGGCTAGCGGCGAGATGAAATCGGCCCCCCGCTATGATGAGGTATTGCCGGCGCGGAGCGATTTTCCGCCGGTCTCTCGCGCGGCGTTTCAAGGAAACAACACACCGTTGAAGTTGGCCTCGGCGAGTGAAACGATGCCGATTCCGCCAGAACCAATTGTCCAGGAAATGAGCGGCGAAATGGAAATGCACCTTTCGCTGCTGAAAAAGCTCGGCGTTGCACGGTATTCCCTGGAAAAATGGGGCGCGGGTTACCGCTTCAAGTGTGCCCTGCCGTTGGGCGATAATCCTGATTTCGCCCGACAATTCGAAGTGATTGACGCCGATCCTTTAGCCACGGTCCGGCAAGTCGTGGGCGAAGTCACGTCGTGGCAAAACGCCCGGCACGACGCGGTCGGCTCAACCACGATGTGGCGCTAGGCGCGAACTGCAAAGGGAACCCTTGCCATGCTGTTTCGTGCGAACAATCTCGGCCGTCGTCTCGGCAGCCCAGCCTTGCGGTACAGCACCCCACTTGTTGGTGCAAAAGCCGTCAGGCCGAAGCATTTGCCGACTGGCCTTTCTCCGTTTGGGCCCAAGTTGGGAAATCCAACAGGGGATCAAGAAGCAAAGCTCATTCGCTTGGAAGCAGCCTTGTTTCTCTCCCGAGAACCGATTTCCACAAGAAAACTGGCGAATGCGGCCAAACTTGCCGATGGAACCGAGGCTCGCACGTTGCTCAAATTGCTGGCTCGGCGGTACGAAGAGCGGGCAAGTGCCATGCAGGTGGTGGAAGTTGCCGGCGGGATGCAAATATTAACCCGGCCCGCGGTGGCCGATTGGGTCCGCCGTTTGCACGGTGAGAGCGAGGAAATCCGGCTGTCCCCCCCTGCTTTGGAAACTCTGGCGGTGGTGGCCTATCGGCAGCCCGTGGTGCGAGCCGAGATTGAGGCGATCCGGGGGGTTCAGTGCGGCGAAATCCTGAGAGTGTTGATGGAACGCGATTTATTGCGTATTGTCGGACGTTCGGAGGAGCTTGGCCGGCCGTTTCTTTACGGCACGACCAAAAAGTTTTTACAAGTTTTTGGTCTCCGCCGCTTGGAACAACTGCCCCCGATCGATCAAATTCATAGCGTGGGCGCGGAGTGGTAGTCTTG
>JBGTMM010000621.1:0-3236 GCA_041743635.1 Bythopirellula sp. | reverse complement strand
CCCGCACTTAAGAGCAGCATCCAAGCGATTATTGTGCGGCGATTCGTGGGCATCCGGTTATGGTGTCTCGCTCGGAAGGACTCTCGCAAAGGCGCGAAGGCGCAAACAAAAAAATTAAATTTCTTTGCGCCTTCGCGCCTTTGCGAGAGATCAAAATAGTAATGCTCACGCCAGCTTAACCTTTACGGCGGAATTCTTCAAAGGAGCTTACCGAACTTGTTCGAGCACCAACGCCACAAGCCGCCCCGTGAACTTGCTGCGCCTCGGCAATTGTTGCTCGTGTGCGCTCCCCTGCGGAGCAACATCAATCTCTCGCGGATCGCTCGGGCGGCGAGTTGCTGCGGTCTCGCTGAAATTATATGCACCGGCCCGGCGAAGCTCGAACGCCATATCGCCCGCGATGGTGCCGACACGATTCAGATTGTGACTCACCGCACCTTGCCGCCCGTGCTCAAGGAACTCAAGCAAAACGGCTACCACTTGGTGGGCTTGGAGCAAACCACCGACTCGGTCGACATCCACCACTACCAATTCCAACGCCAAACGGCGCTGGTGATCGGCAACGAACGCACGGGCCTCACCGACGATGTGCTCGAACTGTTGGACGACGTGGTGGAGATCCCCGTCTGGGGTTTGCCGTACAGCTACAACGTGGCGACCGCCACATCGATGGCGCTCTACGAGTATTGCCGCCAATGGCCGATGGGGTGAGGAATCTTCCGCCCGGAGGGCGCACGAACGTAGCCAGGGATTTCAATCCCTGGCAAACAAATTGCAAACGATTCTTCCTAAATTTTATTCCGCCCGGAGGGCGGACGGAGCAAAGCCATGCCCAGCGCCTTCACTCAAAACTTCTACCACACGGTCTTCAGCACCAAGCATCGTGCAAACCTGATCACGCCCGAGTTGGAATCGCGATTCTATCCCTTCCTAGGGGGCATCGTCCGCGATTTGCGCTGTACTTTGCTCGCCGTCAACGGCATGCCCGATCATGTTCATTTGCTGATCCGCTACCGACCTGATCTTTCCCATTCCGAATTGCTCCAACAGGTCAAAGGCCGGTCTTCCAAATGGGTCAACGAAACATTTCCCGAGTTCGGACACTTTTCCTGGCAAGAGGGCTATGGCGGATTCACCGTCAGCAAATCCGCCGTGCCCGCAGTTGAGAGCTACATCGCCGGCCAAAAAGAACACCACCAGCGTCAAGATTTCCAGTCGGAATTTCTGGAACTGATGCGGCTACATGGAATCGAGTTTGATCTGAACGAAGTCTTTCGTTGAATGTCGTTCGCCCTCCGGGCGATGAGTTCAACAAACTATCCGTCCAGGGATTGAAATCCCTGGCTAGGTTCGTACGTCCTCCGGACGATAATTTGCTTTACGTTGATTTGCGCGATACGCATGCGGCGAGGACCAGGTCGCCGCCGACGTTCAGCACCGTGCGGCACATGTCGAGAATACGGTCGATGCCCAGGATGATGCCGATCCCTTCGCCCGGCACGCCGACCGATTGCAACACGAGCACGATCAATGGAATGGAACTTCCGGGCACGCCAGCCGTGCCGACCCCGGCGAGCATCGACATCAGCACCACGGTCGCCTGCTGCGAGATGGTGAGATCGACTCCGAACACTTGCGCGAGAAACAGCACGACGACGCCTTCGTAGAGTGCCGTGCCATTTTGATTGCCAGTCGCGCCGATAGTCAGCACGAACTGCGAGATTTCATTGGGGAGCCACAGCTTTTCGTCGGCCACGCGCAACGCCGTGGGCAAGGTGGCGTTGGAACTCGACGTGCCGAAGGCGGTGAGGAGTGCGTCGCTAATATCTTTGTAGAATTGCCAGGGATTGCGATTGGCAACGAACCGCAGCATCAGCGGATAGACGACGAGCATTTGAACGAGCATGGCGGAAATCGCGGTGGCCACAAACCAGCCGAGCGTTTTGAGAATGTCGTAGCCGATCTGCGAGGTGATGGCAAACAGCAGACACGCCACGCCATACGGGGCGATTTTCATGGCCCAGCCGATCACGACCATCGACACGTCGAATAATCCTTCGAGGAGCTTGACCAATGTTTCAGTCCGTTCACCGGCCACCGACAAAGCCCCGCCGAGGATCAACGCAAAGAACATGACGGCGATCATGCCATTGCCCTTCGAGGAGCCGTCGAGCGCGCCAACCGCCTCTTGGAGCGGGTTCTCGGGAATCATGTCGAGCAGCGTGTCCTTGAGACCTTTGGTGGCCTTACTTTTGGCCAGCGATTCAGCGGCTTTGGCGTTGTAGCGTTCGCTCAAGATTTCGCGTTGCTCCTCGGAAAGAGTCCCTCCAGGCTGCCAGTAATTGACGAACCCGATTCCGAGCGCCACCGCACAACCAGACAGAATCAACGTGTAAAACAGTGTTTTGAGCCCCACCAAACCAAGCCGGCCCACGTCGCCCAGTTCCAGCACCCCAAGTGCCAGTGCTGAGACCACCAGGGGGATGACCATCATCATGATCAGCCGCAGAAATACTTTGCCGACCGGTTCGGCGATCTGCGTAGCGATAAATTCGAGATTCTCGCCAAGCCAAGTGCGGAAGCCGGGCTCGATGCCGGTGGCATTCGCGGGCAGAATCGCCACGGCTTTGGCAGTGAGGCCAAGTGTGGTGCCGATGACCAGACCCAAGAGAATCTTGGTGTGCAGCGGCATGCGTTTGCGAGGTTCGGACATGATTTATTCCTAATCAGAGTAGCACGAGTCTCCGACTCGTGCCCTGTTTACTAATTTAAAGGCACGACTCGGAGAGTCGTACTACAAAAGAATCAGGCCAGTCTAAGCGGTCACACTGCAAACGCAAAGATAAATCTGCGCTGGCAGAGAGCGTTTATGCGCAGATTGCCACAATGGCCGTCACCGCCATGACCGAAGCGGCAACCGCTTTCGCTCCGGTGCCCAACAGGCGTCCCCAAAAGGCACCTTGCCCGACTTTCATCGATTGCTGCATTTGCTCGCCGAGGCTGTGTTCGGCCAGAGCGGCCCCACCGAAGGCACCGAGCGCTCCACCGACCACGGCCCCGATGGCTGAGCCAATCACGGGAATCGGAATTCCCGCAGTCGCGCCGCCGATCGCGCCGATCAGCGAACCGATGAGCGAATACACGGCCGCCCGCCGACTCCCGCCGGCCCGTCGCGCTCCCACAACACCGGCCAGGAACTCGGCGATTTCACCCAGGATCGCCAAAGCGGTCATGGC
>JBGTMM010000620.1:0-5438 GCA_041743635.1 Bythopirellula sp. | reverse complement strand
CTCGGTGGTCACCAAAACCGGAAAAATGACCATCCACCCGGTTGGCAAGTTCTCTGGGAAGGTTGGAAAGAATTACTACCGATGGCGACTGGATATGGTGTCGCTAAATCAAAGTACTATAAAAATGTGACTAAACCTAAGGGCTAGCGCCCTGCGGCTCAGTTCGAGGCACTCGTGCAGTTTCGAAACAATGCCTAGTATCTATCAGAATGCAGGCTTGTGCCCCGCGATTGGCCGAATTACGCTTAATAAACCAACGCTTAGAGTGCCGGCGCTCTGGACTTTTTTCTTTGTCAGCCCAAGAGCGACCGCCATTTGTCGTCTACAATATCGCCGTGGAGGTGTCAGTCATGAGAAACTTATTGAAACGAATTTCGCCTTGCCATGCGATCTTGTGCTTAGCTCTCCCATTATCCTCGATTTGCTTTGCTCAACAGTCGTCGGAATCTGCGAAGCTTGATGCCGAGCGCGAGAAGATTTGGAACAGTAAGGAAATGCTGGAAGCTCGCGCGTATCTGGATTTGTATTTTAAGCGGTCAGCAAAAATCACACCCGAGCAGGCCGAGGAGTACATGGCTGACCTGAGAGCCAAGTCTCCCGAACAGATGCAGATTTGGCTGATCCAGCATCAGGAGCAGCGCTCACAAGTGCAGCAAGAACAAGCGCGCTGGACCAACTTGCGTCGCGAAGCCGCCCGCGGAAATCTGCCAGCGCAAAACGTAGGTAATTTTCGAAATCCGCTCGCCAGCCGCGCGACGGTTTCCTCCGGACGGCCAGTCGATGCTCGCCCGAACGCGAATACCCTCACGCAACGCCCTATTCAAAAACCTTTTTCAGGCCCGCAATTTTCCGGTGCGGCGCAGCCTCTGGTGACCAGCGAGGATGTAGCACGCTATGAAATCTTGCGCGGGCTAGGACCGTTTAACATCTTTTAGCGGGCCGGTCTTTCGCTTCACACCGAGGTGAATGCCTCATTGAAAGCAGTATCAACGATGAAACTTTTCAAATTATTCGTCCCGAGTTCCGTTGGATCACCCTCGGGCTTGGTCTGCGGCTTTTGTTTTCTGTTTGTCGCTTGGCAGCCACTCTCCATGGCGCCAGCAGTCGCTCAAGAATTGCGCCAACCGCTGCCCAATGGGTCGAGCAACGCGGCTTTGCACTACCAGCGTGCCATTCTGCTGCTCGCCGACGTTGACCTTGAGAGTCGCAAGTTGTTGGACGAGCCGATTTGGAATATCGTCACTCCTCAGATGACGGACGAGCAGCAAAACGCAATCACCCATTTACTCTATGGGGGACGACATGCGATTCGCTCCGGTATGTTGGGATCTCAACAAAATGTCGCTGATTTTGGCGTCGATCTACGTGCCTACGGCGCGGCCCTCTTGCTGCCGCATGTCGAGCTGTTGCAAGATGTTGCTCATCTGATCGCACTCTACGGCTTGCACCAGCAGGGCGAAGAGAATTGGGAAGATGCGGCCGAAACCTTTCTCAGCGTAATACGTATGGGGCGACACCTGACGGAGCAACTCACTTTAGGCGAATCCGTGAAAGGAGTTCGCATCCTAGAGACCGGAAACTATTGCCTGATAACGTGGGCTGCTCATTGTCCTGATCGTGAACTGATCGCCGCTGCTCGCCAATCACTATTGGCCCTCAATGCGAATCCTATCTCACCTTTAGCCGCGATGAGCAATGAAGCAGCGATCGTCGACTTACGACTTACCCAACTGCAAGAATCTTACCCCGACGGCAATTGGCCGGAAATCTTGCTCGCGGCCACCAATACTCCCTTGCAAAGGGGCAGCGTCCCCGATTGGCGAGAGTTCGCAAAATCTGAAGTTGTTAAGCGTGGCGTGCCTGAATCTGTTTTTGAAAGTCAGAAACAGTTCGACGAATACATTGCGAAAATGCGCGACATCAACCGCAAGTTCTACGCCCGCACATTGGCGGCGTTGTCTTTGCCTGCCGAGCAAGCCATCCTGGAAGGCCAAAAAGTTTATGCTGAGTTCTCTGAGCAACTCGTCCGACTGGGTGATCACGAGAAACTTAGCCCTGCACAGATCGCAACCTTTTATTCGACGCACCAATCGGCCTCCCGACTACTGAATGTCGCGCTCGCCGTTTGCGCCGAGCGTGAGGGCGACCTGTTTCCTCAAGACTTGTCGGGCTTGGCGGCAACATTCGGCGGGCAGCTTCCAGTAAGTCCGATCAATCAGAAACCGGTTGAGTACGACGTGTCCGACGACCGCAAAGGCTTCCGCATTTCATTTCCCGGGACCAAGGTTGGCGAAATCGAGATTCCTGAAGTGGCGTTCGATTATAATTTTAGCTCGACAGGAGCGTAATTGCGGCGTTTCACGCGGCTTTGGGCCATTGCGTCATGCCGGTTGAGGCAATTGAAATTCAGCCAACACTGGGATGCTGAGATGCTGACCCGCTTTGATCGCTGGGCGAAAAACATTATCTCCAGATTCTCCACTTCACCAGTGGTAGGGTTGAGTCGAGCAGCCACGCCATAATCAAGCTCCTCAGACTCTTGTAGCGCGTAGGGCTGGGTTTTGCCTAAGAAGGCATTTCAAAACCCCGCGTCCAGAACCGGACGCTAGCGCGTTCCGGCTGATCCTATTAGCCGCTGGGCGCTAGCCCACGGTTTTGAAACAGCTTCTAAATAGAGTATATCACCAACTGAGTCGTATTCGACGATCAAGGGCGCTGCCATAGCACCTCTCCTTGGGTCGATTCAGGATCACGTCGCGCCAAGTCCTTGGCAAATCTGTCCAGCGCCGCAGCAAACTCTGCATCTTCCAAATCCCACAGCGAACGCCCTGTCTCATCTTCGGCCAAAAGCCCCACCGTTACAAGAAACTGTCCCATTCTCATTTCAAGACACTGCCCTCGCACCTCTGCGAGCCGTTCCAATAGACCTGCTGACAATTGTGTGTTGCTCATAGTGCATCCCCTATGCGGCGGATCGAGGCCTTCGGCTGCCGCAACTTGCCTAAGACTTCAACCCGTACCTTAGTTCCGGCAACAGTTTTGCAACTCGTGTCGCCCGCGTCACGCCATCAATCAATTGTAACACGCCGTCGGATCCTTCATAGGCAAGCAGTGGCGGCATATCAGTAATTGTATTGCCATATTTAGCGATCTGTCGCTGCAATTTGTAGAGATCTGCGCCACTTTCCCTCGCTGGCGGCAGACGCAATTCAGCGGGATCGACTTCTCTAAAATCGGCTGCCATACCCACAGCATAATTCGCAGACTTCTAGTAGAGAAGCGCCGTGTTACCCCGGCGTATCAAGATACGGATCCTGTCCCATCGCGCGCTGGATTTTTTGACGTTCTTTCTCGTGATAGAGCAGAATCTTGCGGTCGCGGAAATGGCGGCGCTCCACGCGGCGCTGGGCTTTGCGAAACATTTGCTCCATTCCCCGCAAGGGGCCTTGCGAGCGGAGGCCAAGTTCACGCAGGCGTTCCGCTTTTTTGGGACCATAACCCAACAGCAAAATCTCATCGTCCAGTGCTAAGAACTGGCGGTAAGTACCAGGATCGCCTTGGCGGCCGCAGCGGCCGATTAACTGCCGGTCGATCCGCTGGGCTTCGTGCAGTTCAGTGCAGATGACGTGGAGTCCACCAAGACCTTGAACATCTTCGCCCAGTCGAATGTCGGTGCCCCGGCCCGCCATGTTCGTGGCGACGGTGACTTTGCCACTTTGCCCCGCGGCGGCGACGATCTCCGCCTCGCGAGCCACATGCCTGGCGTTGAGCACAACCGGTTGCACGCCACGCTCCACGAGCAAATGCGCGAGCTGCTCGCTCTTGTCGATGGAGCGCGTGCCGATTAGCACGGGGCGGCCTTTCTGATGTTCGAGAATCGCATCTTCGACAATAGCTGCCCATTTTTGCTCAACCGTCCCGAACACTTGCGTCGGCAATTGCTTGCGGATCGGCGGGCGATTCGTGGGGATCGAATCCACTTTCACGCGATAAATCTTTTTGAGCTCGCCACGGCTCGTGGACGCCGTGCCGGTCATGCCTCCCAGCCTCTCGAACCGCAGAAATAAATCTTGAATGGTGATCCGCGCGGCTTGATTAGTGGCAAAGGTGATCTCGACTCCTTCCTTGGCCTCGACCGCCTGATGAATGCCGGCCCGCCACTTGCGACCTTCCGCCATGCGACCGGTGAACTCATCGACGATCACGATCTCGCCATCACGCACGACATATTGGCGATTAAGAAACATCTCGCGGTCGACTTTCAGCGCGCGCTGAATGTACTCATAAATCGTGGAGAGCGGCAGACGATCCATTGCGCTCGGCTTGGGCAAACTTCGAACCAACTGCCGGCCGGCGAGCGCAAGCTTCACCGACTTCTCATCGTGATCGTATTCATAATGTTCGTTCTCGATGAAATCAGTATGCCGCTCGGCGGCCCAGCGATAGGCCTCGGTCGCGATCTTTTCATCCTCGCCGGGTAGGGCACTGATGATCAGCGGCGTGCGGGCTTCATCGATGAGAATGCTATCGGCCTCGTCGACGAGCATGAAATGCAAGTCACGTTGGACCGGTTGATCGCCCCCGCCACTTCCTGTCGTGCCCAACATCTGGCCAAACAGGTCTCGATTGCCTTCTCCCTGCGAACGCATCAGCAATCGGTCCCGCAAAAAATCGAAGCCCATCTCGTTGGCCGTGCCGTAGGTCACATCGCAACCGTAAGCTTTCCGCCGCTCGTGCTGAGGCTGTTGCCCTTGGATGATGCCGACGGTCATTCCCAAAGCGGAATAGAGGGGCGTCATCCACTCGGCATCGCGGCGGGCAAGGTAATCGTTCACGGTGGCGAGATGGGCACCCTTGCCCTCGAGCGCGGCCAAATACATGGGCAACGTCGCGGTAAGCGTTTTGCCTTCGCCGGTCTGCATCTCGATGATCGAGCGATGATGCACCGCCGCGCCGCCGAGGATTTGCACGTCGAAATGCCGCATGTTGAGCTTGCGGCGCCCCGCTTCACGCACCAGGGCAAAGGCCTCGACCAACAACCGCTCGAGCGATTCCCCGCTCCTGACCCGATAGCGCAAACCAAGGCTCGTCTTGCGGAGGTCATAATCGCTGAGCTTCTCCATTTCGGGAGCCAGGGCGTTCACCAGCGGCACATAACTCGCGCAGCGGGCGAGATGGCCACCAAGTTTGGCGCGAATGGTGCAGCTCAGACCACTGGGAATTTTCGACACGCTTCGCGCCTAGCCGGAGGGCCACGCCCTCCGGGCCATGTTCTATCAGAAGTTTCCCGGAGGACGTGGCCCTCCGGCTAATGTGAAAACGAGAATTACGACAGATAAACTATCATATCGCGGCGCGTTAGCCTGGAGAATGGCTGGCTCAGCGCTGTCGCTGAATCCCTTCAACCGTGTAGAGCGGGACGAACGTGCCGTCGCCAT
>JBGTMM010000619.1:0-12213 GCA_041743635.1 Bythopirellula sp. | reverse complement strand
CCGAAGACCCCGACACGGCCGTTGTGTTGTGCGACAATGTGAAAGGCTTGGGACTCGCGCTCGATCCGTCGCATTACATTACCGGCCCGCGCCAAGGCCGCGATTTCACCAAGGTGTTGTCTTATGTGTTCCACGTGCATTTGCGCGATTCGACCAAAAGCCAGCTCCATGTCCGCGTCGGCCAGGGAGAAATTGACTACGGCCGGCTGATCACGCAGCTTCAGCAGGTGGGTTACGATCGCGCGCTCTCGGTCCACATGGCACCGATCCCCGGCCACGACCACCGGGCCGAAATGCGTAAAATGCGGCTCCTCTTGGACAGTTTGCTGTAACTGCAGCGGGCAAGCGAAACTTTTCCGCGGTCATAGTGTAGTATTCCCATAGCCGGAGGGCCACGCCCTCCGGGACCGGACCGCGTGGCGGTCCGGCTGAGAACTCGTGTCCCGGACCGCGTGGCGGTCCGGTTGAGAACAATTCACCGAGGTCGAGATTACTCGGAGACATCCGCTTGGCCATCAGCGATTCCACCGCCGCGCGGTTTACCGCAGATGATCCCGATGTGCGATTGATGCTGCGCGTGCGGCAAGACGACGCCGGTGCGTTTGAAGAGTTGATGCTCCGCTATCAAAATCGCGTGGCCTCGCTGATGACTCATTTGGTGGGCAAACGCGATCTGGCCGAGGATCTGACCCAAGACATTTTTTTGCGCGTTTACCGTTCGCGTAAGCGTTACGTGCCGGGTTCCAAGTTTTCCACCTGGCTGTACACGATTGCCCACAATGTTGCCTCGAATTCTCGCCGCTCGTTGTCCCGCCGTCGTGAAGTGAATCTCGTCGGACAAAATTCCGGCGAGTTTGGTGGCAATCCGCTCGATCACGCGGCCTTGGCGGCAAGCGGCCTGATGCCGACCCGCCAATTGGATAAGGCCGAGCTCACGGGCGTGGTACGGGTGGCCATCGCCGCGCTCAACGAACGGCAACGGATGGCTGTTTTGCTGAACAAATTTGAGCACCTCGGTTACGAAGAAATTGCCGAGGTGATGGAGCTCACGCCGCAAGCCGTGAAATCGCTTCTATCCCGCGCACGGGCCAATTTGCGCGAAGTGCTCGAACCTTATCTCGAACAAGGCGCCCAAATATCGCCCCCGGCGGGGTCAACCAAGCCATGACAAACTCATCCTCTAACGAAGACCGCCGCCTCGAACAGATGGTGGCCTATCTCGACGGCGAGCTTTCGACCGTGGAGATGTCGCTCGTGGAGCGACAGTTGGCCGAGGATGCCGACTTTCGCAGTGAATTGCAAAGCATGGAGCGGGCCTGGTCGGCGCTCGATGTGCTGCCCAGGACCACCGTCGACGACAAGTTCGCGCAAACGACAATGGAATTGGTCGTCGGCGCGGCACGGCAAGACGTTGTCGAGAAAACACGGGCCCTGCCGATTCGCCGGCGCAAAAATTATCTCGGAAAAATCCTGCTCGCCACGGCCGCCGCGGCGCTGGCTCTGTTGATGGTGCGGCTCATTCGCGAAAATCCCAATCGCGTGTTGCTCGCCGATCTGCCGGCGAGTCAATACGTCGATATTTATTCGCAGTTTCAGGAAGTCGATTTTCTCCGCAAGCTGCACGCGGAACTGGGAGACGACGTGTGGGTGGCCGATCTCGCCGCCACGGACCTCGACGAGCAACTCAGCGATTTCAAAACGATCGCCGTTGCCGAGTCGCGTCGCATCTGGGTGGAACAACTCGGCGAAGAAGATCGGGCCGCGTTGCGGGCCCGTTATAACCGCTTTTTGGCGCTGTCGCCCGCCGAGCAATCGCGGCTGCGCGAATTGCATGCCGCGGTCTCTTCCGCGCCGGACCACGACAAACTCGAGCGCACCATGCTGCAGTACCATGTTTGGCTCAACGCGCTTCCCGTCAGTCGGCAGTTTGAGCTCCGCGATAAGCCCGTTGATGAGCGGGTGCGAGAGATCGCCACCCAGCAGCGCCGCGACGCCAATAATCAGTGGATTGATCTTACATCCGAGGAACATCGCCGCCTGGAAAAAATTCTGGAAACAATACGGAGGCAGATTTTTCAAGCGGTGGTTGCCAAGCAGCGAGACGACATGAGTCGGCCCAACAATCGCGACCGAGGTGCCCGCCTCAGCGGGCAACAACGCCAGCAAGAAGTGCGCCGGCAACTCCTTGAACATCGTGGCGAGTGGCTTCCCGAGATCCTCGGAGCGCTTTCGACAAAAAGCAGGACTGAGTTTGAAGAATTTTCCCCCCAGCAACAGCAGCGCCAAATCATGCAGTGGATCTTGCAGACTCGGAGCCGGGAGGTAGGTCGACGCGGCGAGCCAAGTTTTTTCGCCCAGGTCTCACAGCAAGAGCTCGAGCGCTTCTTTGCTGAGGAAACCGACGCGGCCACCAAAGAGCGCTTACTCGCCCTGCCGCGCGACAAGATGGAGCAACAGCTCAAGCGGCTCTATTTTCGTGGCGAACTGCCGGAGGGCGAATTCCCGCGCGGGGACAGCCCCTTCGGGCCACCGTCGCGCGGTGGAGAGCGTGGCTTTGGTCCCCCACGAGGATTCGGCAGACCCGAAGGTCGCGCGGGGCCACCCCCGTTCTAAGTCTCCTTCCCGGAATTCCGGGTGGCACGCCCAGAAGGTACCCCTGATGGGCGTGGTGATTGGCCTGGCAAAGTGAATACCAACATCAGCCACGCCCTTCGGAGTACCTTAGGGACGTGCCACCCCGTGATTGCGGGAAAGATTACACCTGTTGCGCGGGAATGACGGCATGCGCGGCATCTTCGAGACTGTCTAAATCAGCCGAAAGCTCGAACACGGCCGCTTCGTAGAGTGAGCTCGCTTCGCGTTGCAAAGCCTCGACGTCGATTTCGTTATCCAGCCGCACTTGAAAAATCTCGACGCTCTCTTCCACGGACCTTTTGCACTGCGTCGCGAGGGCAATCAAATCGTCGACGCCCAAATCAAAACGCGTTTTCAGCAGTGGCAATAACAGTCGCATGTGGGGGCTGTCGGCGGTCCACAACACTTCGGCCAACAAGTTCGCGGCTTTGAGCACATGGCTTAGCGGCTGCGCGTCGACCGGACTTTTGTGATGGTGGCTCACGGCCTCGATCAATTCAGCGGGCAGTGCCCACTTTTCCATGAGCCGAGTCCCGACCTCGACGTGGGTAAACCCAAAGATTTCTCGTTCCATCACGAGTTGCGTGACGACATGGTCATCGGCTTCGCAAACAGGCAAATACTTTTCTGTTTCCAATTGGGCGAGCACCAACATGCCCAAATCGGCGAGCAACCCCGCGGCAAAGGCCGCATCGGGACTCACGGCGGGATCGCCCTTGCGCTCTGCCAATTTGCGGGCCGCGACCGCCAAGGTGAGCGAGCGCCGCCAATACTGAGCGTGAATCGCTTTGGGACAGCCATGAGCGAGCGCTTTGGTCAGACCAAATCCCAACACGGTCAGCCGCAGCGATCGATGACCCAAATAGGCAATCGCGCGTTGAATCTCCGTGACTTTCACGGGCACACTGTAGTAAGATGAATTCACGAGCCGCAGAACCGCCGCTGTCAGCGAGGGATCGCGTTCCAAGCAAGCCGTGACTTCGGCGGAGTCGAAGTCAGGATCGCGCATAATCTCCAGAATTCTCAGCGCGACCGCGGGCGAAGAATGGAGCTTGTCCAGCCTCCGCAAGAGTTGATCGATGGCCGATGTTTGGTCGCAAACGCTGGGGGGCACGGCACCTCCTCGACGGACGGAAGAATTTCCTGGAGCACCATCTGAAGGATAGCTCACTTTTGCCGGGGTGCGTGGGGCGTTTTCGCAACACTTCATCGACTCCTCCGAGTCATGCTACAATATTCGCGCTACAATATCCGCAATGGCTATCCTAAAATTTGACGCAGCACTAGCCGCCGGCGCGAACCGGCGGTTATCCCTGTGAACGCCGGCTACCGCCTGCGGTTAACATGGGAGGAAACAAACATGACGGAAAATTTAGCACATAATCCCGATGTGGTCGTGATCGGCGGTGGGCCGGCTGGGTCGACCGCGGCGACGTTGATCGCACAAAAAGGCTTTTCCGTCGAACTGTTCGAGCGCGAGCACTTCCCCCGTTTTCACATCGGCGAATCGCTGATCCCCGAAACCTATTGGGTGCTGGAGCGGCTCAATATGCTCCCCAAAATGCGGAAAAGCCACTTCGTGCAAAAACACAGCGTGCAATTCGTCAATGCCAGCGGCAAACAATCAGCCCCCTTCTATTTTGCGGATAACAAGCCACACGAATGTTCGCAGACATGGCAGGTCGTCCGCAGCGAATTCGACAAGATGATGCTCGACAACGCTCGTGAGCACGGCGTTGCCGCCCATGAAGGGGTGCGAGTCCGCGATATCATCGTGGAAAATGATCGCGCGGTCGGAGCCATCATTCAGGAAGCCGACGGCACGACCCGCGAAGTCCGCGCTCAAGTGGTCGTCGACGCCAGCGGCCAAAGCGGACTCTTAATGAACAAATTCAATCTGCGGGTTTGGGACCCCGTGCTTAACAAGGGAGCGATTTGGACTTATTGGCAAGGTGCCTACCGCGACACGGGCCGCGATGAAGGGGCCACCAGCGTTCTGCAACTTGAGAATCGGGAGGGCTGGTTTTGGTATATCCCGCTGCACGACAACCGCGTGAGCGTGGGCGTTGTCGCGCCGTTTGAATACCTGTTTCAAGGCCGCGATGGACACGAACAAACCTATCATGAAGAAATCGAGAAATGTAAGGCTGTTAAACAGCGTATCGAAGGCGCGGAGCAAATCACAGGTTACTTCGCGACGCGCGACTATACTTACCGTTGTGAGAAAGTCGCCGGTGAGGGGTGGGTGGTCATCGGCGACGCCTTTGGGTTTCTTGACCCGCTGTATTCATCCGGAGTTTTGCTCGCCCTCAAATCCGGCGAAATGGCCGCCGACGCCATTGTCGAAGGGCTCGCCAGCGGCGACACGTCGGCCGCGCAACTCGGCAAGTGGGGACCGACGCTCAACGAGGGAATCGACCGCATGCGCCGGCTCGTTTGCGAGTACTACAACGGCTTCAGCTTTGGCAACTTCATGCGCGAATATCCGCAAATGCGCGGCGTGGTCACCGATCTGTTAATCGGCGACCTGTTCACCGACAAAGTCGACGCGGTATGGGGTCCCATGGAAGCGATGTACCCCGACGAAAAACGCGAGCCTGCTCCCTGGAGTGTTGGAACTTCCCAGGAAGCGGCTCCCATTAAGCACAACGAACTTCAACTGCCCGCCGGACCACTTCCCTAGCCGCTTGCGGCTTAGCGTCCCCGCGCTTGCGACTTAGCGTTGCGCCAGCAGCGCCGGATCGTTACCATCAATCCACGGTCCTTCGAGATGTTGATAATCGGGCTCGACCAAAGTGCTCCCCCTGTTGCCCGCTTTCCAACCAGGGATGTGCCGCGCTTGACCCCGCTCATGCGACAGCTTCTCCCATTGATTCGCCCAATCGGCGTTCCCATCGCTCACCGTATTGGTCGCCGGATCGAAGTGGAACACCTTGCCTTCGCGATAGCTGCGTGAACCCAAATTCACGGTCACAATCGCCGCGGCCCCCAAATCGGGAGGACAATTCACTTTATCCGGCGTGCCAGCCAGACAGCAGTCGACAAAGTTTTTCTGATGCGCAAGCGTGGTGTCCGGCACTGCCTTGTACTCCATGCTGTACGCTTTCTTCATATTGCGATCGTGGTGAACTTCCCGGCGCTCCGCCACCATCTCGAATCCAGCGATCTCTTCGCCATTGCCAAAAACGAACGAACCAAAATGTCCACGAATGAGTTGTTGAATCGGCGTATTGGCGCAGCACATTGTGGCCGAAATCAAGCCTTGCACGCCTTCGTCGTAGTCGGCGACAACCGTCGCCACGTCCGGCACGTCGCGGCCGTCATATTCCAGAAAAATTCCGCCCGAACCGACCACACGCCGCGGAAAGCGCAACCCGGTCGCTTTCAACATGGAGGTCGTGCGATGCACAAACAAATCGGTGTACATGCCCGAACCATAAGGCCAGAACCGTCGCCACTGCGCGAAAATCGCCCGATCAAAAGGCACGTCGGGGGACAAGCCTTCATCGGTGCCGAGCCAGGCCTTCCAATTGATCGTCTTGGGAGTCATGTCTTTCTCCAGCGGATAGTAGCGCCACTGGCCCAAGTCGGAATTGCGGAAGAACTCGGTCTGGAACATCAGCACTTTGCCGATTTCGCCGTTGCACAAAAGCTCGTTGACTTTGTCCCACACGGGCAGTGCGGTCGATTGCACGCCCACCTGCATCACCTTGCCGGTCTCCTTCCACGCCTTCACCACATCGAATGCTTCCTCGATCGTGTGCGTCATCGGCTTTTCGCAATACACGTGCTTGCCCGCATTGAGCGCATCAATCGTCTGCTTGGCATGCCAATGGTCCGGCGTGCCGATGCATACCGCGTCGATATCCTTGTCGGCCAACAGGTCGCGATAGTCGTCGTAACGCTTGGGTTCCTTGCCGGTTTCCTTTTTGATCATGTCGAACGCCTTGTCGGCGTTCTTCTTGTAGACGTCGTTGACCGCCACAAGTTCAATCTTGGCCCCGTCCTTGCGAAGTCTGCAGAGCGGACCCACGTGCCCAGATAGTCCGCGTCCGCCGGGACCAATAAAACCAATCCGCAGCCGCTCGTTGGCACCAGCGACTTGTGCCGAGGCTGGGGCGGAGATGGCGCTAACGGCCCCGACAACGGCGGCCGTGGTGGCACTTTTTCGCATGAATTCGCGCCGGGTGAAGTTACTGTCGTGATTCATAGAAAAAAGTTCTCCATCAAAAAAGGGAGTTGCCAACAAAAAAGTGAGTTGTGCCGCCCCCTTCGCCCGGAATGTGGCCGGACAGAGCGGCAGCAGGGAAAAGTCAGGTCGGTAGGCTGAGCGACACGATTCTTGCGTCAGATGGCAAGAAAGGCGCGTCCCCCCCCGAATTGTAAACAAATCCCGGGACAAAAGAAATCGCCGGGGCGCGGAAAATCCTGGCCACCTGTGGTGGGTGCCCTTATCCTGCGATTTCGCCCGTCAGATCCTAGAGAATTGACAATCCAAAAATAAAAGCCCATGGATTGCAGCGGATCGCCCGGCAAGGTCATTCCCGCGAAGAGCTTTCACGGAGGCTAGGGCGGGAACCCAGTTCTTTACGGCAAAGCCGTTACATCATCGTAGCCCAGGCGTTGGCACGTACGGAAAAAAGGGGTCAGAACTATTTTTCCTCTCCGCCTGCTGCTTTCTTCGGTCGCCCGCGCGGACGGATCACAAGATCGAGGTCCAGCTTCTTGGCGAGCCGTTTCACCCACCTGTCGTCGCCGTAGGGCAGGCCCGTCGCGTTGGAACGCCGCACCTCGGCGAGCACCTTTTCCGCCAACGGCGCATGAACCTGTTCTGCCCACTTCCGCTGCCGAGTCTTTGCATGCGCTGCTAACACTTCGTAAGTTACCAATCGATCCACCAGGGGGTTCACTGCCCCGCGTGCATGAACGTGGTAGCTCGTCCACGGATATTTTTCCGACCGCGTCACCAACTTCGCTCGCAATGGGTTCGCCTCGATGTAACGCAAAACCGTCAGCAAGTGCTCGTCATTCTGAATCACGGGGCTCTTGAAGCGGCCTTGCCAAACATGCCCCCCGGAACGGTGATGTTTGTGATAGCGCTGCGTGTGCGAAACGAGCAGACTTTGCACGATCCGGCTGATCGAGGCCTCTTTGGGCCGTAGGAGCAGATGAAAATGGTTGCTCATCAGGCAATAGCCATAAAGCTCAAAGGGCTTGCGCTCCTTCAAGTCGACCAAGGCCTGTAAAAAAGCGAGATAATCCTCCGACTTGTGAAAGACGTCCTGTCGGTTGTTGCCACGATTGATCACATGATAAATCAGGCCATCGTCGATAGGTCTCAGGGGGCGTGGCATAGCAAAAGCTTAGCGAGTCGTATGCCGTCTGTCAATTAAATAGTTCTGACCCCTTTTCTTCTGTGATTCGTGTCGATTCGTGGCGAAATAAATCTTGACCCTACAGATTCACAAACCCAAAGCTATAAAACCCCACGGATTGCAGCGGGTCGCCGGGCAAGGTGTCGTTGATCGCGCTGGCGATGCTGCCGCGGAGCGTGTTGAGCGAGGGTTCTTGAATCTCCCGCATCTTCATCTGGCGGACCACCAGCAGGAGCCGATTTTGCAGATCGGGGCCATTTTTTTTGAGTGACTCTTGGACGAGCTTAAGATCGCGGTTGGCTACTTGGCCAAAGGCGCGGAAGTGGATTTCCGCCCGCTTCCGCTCCGCGTAGGGGCCGGGGAGTGTGATGCGGAATTCTCCCAGATCGACTTCCTCGAGTCGCGCGCGCACCGCCACCGCCTGACGAGCCTCGACCAAGGCCTCGGCGTCGTAACAACCCGTGAGCATTATGCCATTTACCGCACAACAAATCATCGCAATCAGCAAGGTGAAGCGTCGTCGCAAACCTTGACGTTGATCATCGAGCGGATTGGTTGGCATAGCTACAAGCTCCGGGCACGCTCACTACAGCCGGCAGAATGCGAATAAACGTTCGTTTTCGCCAGCGGCGCAGCGCACCTCACTAATACTCTAGGTTGAGTTTCGCGGCTCGGCGTGACGTATGATTTTGTGGCCAATTTTAACGTCGTTTGCCAGCCCACCAACCGCGCCAACATGATTACTATCGTTTCTCAGCCGATTTGGCACCCGTGCCAATTGATCGTCGCCACAAGTTTGGTAATGGCGCTGCTGTTGTTCGCCGGGTGTAGCAAGACCGAAGAGCACAAATTCGAGTCCTACTTGGATGAGCTCGACGTCGACGCGTCACTCGACTCGGCCGAGGAAATCGTGCTCGGCACTTACAACATCGCTAGCGCCTTGCCGAAGCCGAAGACAATTTCCTCATCCACGCAAGATGAGGCGGAACTGGACGAACCCTTGTGGGTGCAGGTGCGTTTTGAGCTGTACGCCATTGTCGCGCCCGAAGACAAAAAAGCCTTGGCGGCTGCCTGTGAACGGCATCGCGGCATGTTGGACGACACCGTGCTCACGATCTGTCGAGAAGCCTCCAAAGACGAACTTGACGATAGCCGTTGGGCGACGCTGAAGTCACGTCTCATTGATGCGATCCGCCCGATTGTAGGCGACGACCGCGTTCGTCAATTATCGTTCTCTGACTTTGCTTGGGAGCCTATTTAGCCATGAAGCGAACTACGCGGATTTATCGTATTATTCAGGCATTCACTTGTCTCTTGTTCTGCGCATTATGGTTAGGTACTTCCCTCAACGCTTTTGGCTCCGCCCCGGCTGCGGATGAAGCTAGCCAGGCTGATGAGAAAATCGAAGGTCTGGAAGTCACCCTCAAACTCGACCTCGGCACGATCCAACTCATGAATGTCGAACCAACCCAAAACCGCACGGCCCACATGTCGTTCGACTTGCACCTGCTGTTCGATCCCCAGACCGACCCGCAAGTGATCAAGGAGCTTGACCATTGGCAGCATCGCCTGCGAGAGCAAGCGATTGTAGCCGTCCGCGCGACCGAGATTCACGACTTTCTTGATCCCGAACTCAAGCGCTTCCGCCGCCAGATTCTCTACCGCATCAACCGGATGCTTAAAACAACAATCGTCACCGACGCCCTGTTCGCGAACTTCACGTTCTCGAATCAGTGAGTTAGCCGGCAGCGTCCCGCTGCCGCGCGGAAACGTATCTCACCGCTGCTGCTCACCCGCCTCGCGCGCGAGTTCCGTCTGCTGAGAGCCCGCTGCCAAATACGCAAAAAGCTGGCCCACCTGCTCGAGCGTGAGATTGTTGAGCAATCCGGAGGGCATGGCCGACACGTTGCTCGGCTTGATCTCTTCGATCTCCGCCTTGGCCAACTCCACCTTTTCTCCGTCGGCCATCAGCACGGTGACCCCTTCCTCGCCACGCGGTACGACGAGACCGGCAAAGGTGCGGCCGTTGGAAATCACGATCTTGCTGCCGTATTGGTCGGGAATATTGTGCGAGGGGTAAACAATCGCTTCCAAAATTTCGCGCCGTTGAAAACGCTGCGAGATCGCCGTCAGATCGGGGCCCAGGGTTTCGCCTCCGCCGGCCGAGCGATGGCACTTCACACATTGAGCTTGCTCGAACGCTACTCGGCCCAGTTGCGGGTCGGCAGCGCGAGCCGCATCGCTTTCCAAGTAGGCCAGCAACTCCGCGTAGCTCCACTTGTCGGCCGCAACATCCTGGGGCAATTGCGCCGAAGGAGCCGCTGGGAAATTCTTGGCATACCATTGCTGCCAACCGGCAAGTTGCTGTTGCCAATCATCGTACTTCGCCGCCGGTTGGCGGCCCGCCCAGTGGTCCAACAGCGCGAGAGACAACGAAGCCCCCTCATCGCCCAGCCGCAAACCCTGCAGAATGACTTGGCGAAACGCCTCGGGCTCCTGCGGACGCTGCGGCACCTTGGCGAGCGAAATCAAAACTTCCTGCGCCACGCGGCCATCGACCGTCTTGAGCGAATCGACCAAGAAAGGCCAATTCTCACCGCCGGGATTTTGCGTGAGGCTCATCGCCACCGTGGGGCGATCCGCAGGCTCGGTGCTGTAAATTTTGCGCAGGTACTCGGAACTTTGCGGTTCAACACTGCGCCCCAGCACGGCCAAGATCCCGACGCGCAACCGTCGATAGTCGTCGCTCTTCTCGCACAGCGGTTGCACACGACCGTCGAGTTCACGCAACACGTTCAACATTTCCGCCGGCGGTTGTTCTGGCAGATTGGCTAGTACTGACAGCGACGACGTGGGCCAACGCTCAGCCGCGGCCAGCACTTGCCGGCGCTCAGGCAGCGTAAACTTAGTGAAGAAATCACGGGCAAAATTCTCGACATAAGCCGTCACGCTGTAACCGCTTTTGACCGAGCGCGATTCCTCGAAAAACGTCATCACCGCGAGCTTCGCTTGAATATTCCAACCAGCATCCAAGCGGCTCGCGTACGCGCCGACGTGCAGTTTGTCGGCATAAGGAAGATCGCTCGCAATTTGCTCGGCAAATTTGTCGGCAGCACCAAGAACTTGCAGATACACCAATAGCCGCACCAACTCACGATCCGTGGCCATGTCACCACTCGGATAACGGGCCAACAACACACTACCGAGCGTCGGCGATTGTTCAACCGGTAGTTTCCCGAGGGCGATTGCCAATTGCGACACACGCAACACATCGACCAACTGTTCACCGCTGAGCGAATTGCCCTGCAACATCGACTCGCACCGTTTCAACACGGCCTGCGCCACCGCCGGATCGCGAGTCGCCGATAGCAACGCCACCGATCCACGGCAGAACACAGCATCATTCGAATCAGCAAGCACTTGTTGAGCCCAACCTTGAGGCGGTTGGCATTCGAGCGCTCGCCGCGCGGCAAACGCGACAAAGCGATCTTCGTCACTCAGTAATTTCAGCAGTAACGCCGTTGGTGCCGGGGCGCCCTGGCGCATGAATGTCTCGCACGCCACACGGCGGACCAAGGGATCACTGTCGGCGAGCAATTCGCCGAGTCGCTCGGTGCAAGCCTTGCTGGCACTGGCAAACATTAACCGAACTGCCTTGGCGCGAACCTCAGCTTCGGCATCCGCGGAAAGTTGCACGAGCAGTTGCTCGGTCGGTCGCGGCCCAAAAAACACCATCAGGTCTAACGCTCGGCAACGATCAACAACACTTCGCGAGCTATCGCTAGCCACCCGCACGAGTTCCGTATCCCATTGCTCACCTAGAGAATTCTTGACCCCCACGATTTTGGTTCGCGCCCAGTCGGCATCAAGTTGCGGCTCGTTGATCGCCAATTCGATTCCCGCATCTTGTCTCTCGAGGGGCGTCGCGCCGGTCCACCGCACGCGATAAATGCCGCCGTCCGTCCCTCGTCCACCTGTGCAGAAGTAAAGTGCCCCGTCGGGTCCCACGGCAACATCGGTCGCATTCAGCGGCCGACCCGCGACGAACACTTCGCTCTTGGCTTGATAGGTGGCTCCCTTGCGCGCGAATTTGATCGCGTGAATGCGGCCCGTCGCCCAGTCGCAACCGAACATCGCGCCGTGATATTTTTCGGGAAACACATTGTGGGTGTAAAACTCCACACCCGTTGGCGAGCCGGCACCC
>JBGTMM010000618.1:0-1722 GCA_041743635.1 Bythopirellula sp. | reverse complement strand
TTGCTCCAAGAGTTGCCGCAACGCGCGGCCTTCGGTGTTGTAGCCGAAGAATCGCCCATCTGTTTGCTTGATGCAGTTGACTTGACCACTGATGCGGGCCGCTTCGCCGATTTCCTGCAGGTACGGAACCACGCTCTCGCGATGGGGCGGGGCGAGCATGATGCCATGGAAGCCGAAAATGCGTGCGCCGCGCAAGGCGCCTTCGAGATCGAGCGCCGGGACTTCAAACGTGAGAAACCGCCAGTCGAGCCGCGCGGCCTCGAACGCTTTTTCCAGCATGTATTGCGTGGGGTTGCCGGCAATCGGCTCGCCCATCAAACAACAAACATCTTGCTGGGGGTGGCTGTTCAAATTTCTGCTCAATTCTAAAAATCGCCGCGATTCAACTCGTAAGTAGCCGCGATTCAACGAATCGCACGGTCCCTGCGATTCGTTGAATCGCGGCTATCTACAATCGACATACAGCGTAGAACCCTCCATTCTGACCTGACAAGGGACGATTTTCAACGCCGCGTGAATTCAGTGAGATACGGCAATTGCGGGGGGCATGGTATCGTGAAGGGATGTTCCGCAACTACCCCCTCACGACGCTGTTTGTCGTTGCCACAATTTGCGTGGATTTGGCACTGTTGGTGACAGCCGAGCGATATGCCGACGAAATAGATTTGAGTGCGGGCCTTAGATTCTATCTTTTCAGTTTTGGAATACCCTCGCAGTTGAGCGTTCTCGCGTTGTGGGCAGTATTTGGTAAATTTCGTCCTTTGACCAAGGCGGCCTGGGTGACGTTGGCCGGTGGTGCCATCTTACTCATGCATTGGATCTTACTGGCAGAAATGCTTCTCGATGAGCATGTCTTCTTCAATCTTTTGCAAGTGATCTTGATCTTGGCGGGAGCACTATTTTTTCGAATCATAGGCCTAGGCAAACCGGATAAAAGTGCGGACCAAACTTTTCAGTTCTCACTCGTGGAAATGTTCGGCTGGACAATGATTGTCGCATTTTGGGCGTTTGCCTTTCGTGCTTCTGCCGGACGTTTGCTAATCGACAGGTACTTCGTTATTTGGTTAGTGGCCGCGACGGTTGCACCTTTGATAATAGCGCCAGTTCTGTTCAGCAATCTCTCCGCCACCCTTCGGCTGATTGGTTTGGTGGGTGCTTATCTGGCCACGTTCCTGATCAACAGTATTACAAGGAGTTTTTTCTATGACGACCAAATCATCACTTGGTCGCTCATGATGGCCATCGCGCAGATCACGTACATTACGGCCTGGTGGGCCGTCGTGCGGATGGATGAAGTGGTGCAAGAACGCCGCGTAATTGCCCAGCCATTACCACCGAGCCAGGATGACTCGGCTATATAAATCCGATACACTGTTTCCGATGACACTTCCCACCCTGCAGGCGAGCCTCTACGACTATCCCAAGTATTACGATTTGGTTTACGGTTCCGACTGGAAGCCAGAGTTCGATTTTCTCCTCGCCTGTTTTGACAAGCACGTCGCTGGCCCAGTGAAACGAATCTTTGAACCGGCCTGTGGCACGGGGCGTTTATTGGTGAAATTCGCCGCGGCGGGCTTCAAAGTCGGCGGCGTGGATCTCAACGGAGCGGCGGTCAAATTTTGCAATGAGCGACTCGCACGGGTCGGCTTCCCGCGATCGGCTTTTGTCGGCGACATGTGCGACTTCACCACGCCCAAACCCATCGACGCGGCGTTCAACACG
>JBGTMM010000617.1:0-3076 GCA_041743635.1 Bythopirellula sp. | reverse complement strand
AAATGCCCCGATTGCGGAGCGCTCACGACGGTCAAGGAACCACCGAAAGAAGTGGAAAAGAAATCGCCGCTCGTCCAGGCGGGCCAGGAATACAAACTTGATCCCACGCAACTCATTGTGGCCAATGCCGTGCCGGAGTATGTCGAGCGGCTCAAACGCGAAAGCAAAATCGCGGTGGAAGAGAAAGCTCGCAAGCGCGAAGAAGAACGACCGAAAATGCCACGCCTGCCGACCATTAACGGCGTGTGGTCGATGTTGTTAAAAGAGCCAGTACCGACATGGTGGGTGGGAGTCTCGGCAGTAGGAATCGTGGTCGCGGGATTGGCGATTGAAGCCGCAACGATCACAGGCGGCGGGATTTCGGCCATGTACATGCTGTGCTGCATCGCAGCGGCAGTCATCATCGGCATCCTTTTTTGGATCGCACCTGTGGCTGCGATTTGCTGCGCAATCGTGGCGGAAAGTTCCGAGGGGCACAAGAAGCTGCACGCTTCCCCCAGCCCATGGATCTTCGAATCGTTCCCGGAGATATTCTACATCTTCTTTCCAGTCGCGCTGAGCTTGATCCCCGCTTTCGCGGTGATGCAATTTGTGCCGTGGCAATTCTCGACGGCCGTCGGCGGCGTTAGCATGTTGATCTTCTTTCCGGTGCTGCTGCTTTCCACATTTCAAGAAAGCACGCCAATGGGAGTTTTTTCGTCAAAGATTTGGGGAAGTCTCGCGATTCGCCCAGCCCATTGGCTGTTGTTTTATGTCGAATCTGCATTGTTGTTAGGCAGCACTGCGGCATTCTGCGCGACTATTTCTCTTTATGCCGCGAGTTGGGTCTTAGCAATCGTGCCCATCGCTTTGGCGGCATCGTTTGTCTATTTCCGCGTGCTGGGCCGGTTTGCTTGGTGGCTCGCGGAGTCGCTGCCGGAAAAAGAAGAACCTCAGTTTGAACCGCGATACAAGCGGTTCGGTTAACTCGCTCAAGAAAAGTAACGCACCGCATTGCGGAACATGGCGAGCCCCTGTCCTTCGCCGCGCTCTTCGCAGCGAGTCCACTGCGGATGCTGCGTGAAATCGACGAACCGTTCGGGGTGCGGCATCAGGCCGAAGACGCGACCGGTGATATCGCACATGCCGGCTACGTCCGCGATCGCTCCGTTGGGATTGTGCGGCGAGGTTACTCCGTCGACATTTGCATAGCACAAAACCAGTTGGCCATTCTGCTCAAAATGACCTAGTGACGCTTCATCGCGAACAACAAACTTCCCCTCCGCATGAGCAATCGGCAGCACGAGCGTTTCAACGCCTTGCAAGAAGACGCAGCGGTTTCCAGAAGTTTGCAATCCAACCCAGCGATCAATAAATCGGCCCGAATCATTCCAAGTAAGGGATGCCGCGGGGCCGTTTGCATCGTCGGTATCCAAGAGCCCCGACTTGATGAGCACTTGAAAGCCATTGCAGATGCCAAGAATCAGTTTGCCTGCCTCGCGAAACTCTTGAAGGGCGTCAGCCAAATGATGGCGGATTTGGTTCGCAAAAATCTTCCCCGCGGCGACGTCGTCGCCGTAACTGAATCCACCTGGGATACAAAGCACTTGGTAATCAGCCGTCACCCGCGGCTCTTCGAGAAAACGATTCAAATGAAACACTTCCGGCAAGCCGCCGGCAAGTCGAAAAGCATGCGCGGTTTCCGCATCGCAATTAGTGCCGGGGGCTCGAAGGATTATTATTTTCGGCTGTGACATTATTGAATGCGGATTTCGGATTTCGGATTGCGGAATGAGAGTATTTGTGCGAGTCGTGCCATTTTTTCGGCTACGGTTGTTACCAAACGAGCGGTTGTTTCCACGCGATTTTTAACGTGTCGAGTTCCGCATTGATCCACGGCGAACCGCCTTGCTGTTCGGCGATGCACAACCGCGGCGCGGGTTGCGTGCGGCCCACACAGGCGTAAACGACGCCGGCTAATTGAGTTTCAAATTCCTGGGCGTGTTCGGGGCGAATTTCACAGAGGAACCGAGTATTTGATTCGCTAAACAACAATTTTACTGGCGATAACTCATTTTTCGCGGGAACTTTAACCAACTCGATCTCGGCACCTATGCCCCCCGCGAAACACATCTCGGCCGCCGCTATGGCAAGACCCCCTTCGCTCAAGTCATGGCAAGCACGAACCAAACCCTTCGATATCGCGCCATGCAGCGCGGCAAAAGTTTGCTTGGCAAATGCTGGATCAACTTGCGGGACTTCTCCCCCCGTGAGCCCATGAATCATGGAAAAATGCGAGCCGCCGAGTTCGTCTTTTGTCTCGCCCACTAGATAAAGCAGACTGTCAGCGTGTTTGAGGTCCATCGTCACCGCTTGCGATACGTCGGCGATTTGGCCCATCGCGCTGATCAACAGCGAAGGCGGAATAGCAATCGTTTGCTTCGCGCCCGTTGAATCGACAAAGCTGAATTCGTTGTTGAGGCTGTCCTTGCCGCTGATGAAGGGGGTTTCCAAAACGAGCGATAAATCCTGACAAGCCATTGCCGCGCGGACCAGCGAACCAAGTGTTTCCCGCTTCTCGCAATCACCCCAACAAAAATTGTCGAGCAATGCTATGCGGCTCGGATCGGCCCCCACCGCCACGCAATTGCGAATCGCTTCGTCGATGGCGCTGGCAGCCATGTGATAGGTGTCGAGATCGCCATAGCGGGGATTCATGCCGCAGGAAATCACCACGCCACGTCGCGAATCAAGAACCGGACGCACAATCGCGGCGTCGCTGGGGCCATCACTCGCTAAGCCGACAAGCGGCTTGATGACGCTCCCCCCCTGCACTTCGTGATCGTATTGGCGAATGATCCATTCCTTGCTCGCCACATTGTAGCTGCCCAAGATGCGGCATAAATCGCTGGTGAGATCGTTGCCCAACGTCGGCAGTGCCAACGGCTGAACTTCTGGGGGCGAGAAACTGGCGGAGCGAATCACCGGTGGCCGGCCATTGTGCAGCAAATCCATCGCTAAATCGCCGACGACATGCTCACCATATTTCAGAACCAGTCGGCCTGTGGGGGCAAACTTGCCGATGACCGTGGCTTCC
>JBGTMM010000616.1:0-4126 GCA_041743635.1 Bythopirellula sp. | reverse complement strand
GTGGTGAAACGGTAGTAGCGACCTTCGCGGCAGCGGCGGCACCCGCGGCCCAGCCAGCGGCACCGGTAACCGTGAGGCCGACCAATTTTGGCGTGACCGCCGCCGTTGCGAACTTGATCGGCACGGCCATCGCCCCCATGGCGAGTGACAAACTGACCCCCCGGCGGATCAACCGATGCCGCAGCACTTGCCGCCCGCGCGCCAAGCGGCCTTTGATGGTTTCCAGCGAGCAGCCGAGTTCCTCGGCAATCGCTCGCCGTGATTTGCCTTCCAAATAACACAGCACGAGCGGCTGTTGATATTTTTCCGGCAATGAATGCAGCTCTTCCAATAAGAGCGCGCGTTGTTCGTATTGCTCGATGGCCTGCAACGTGTCGTCGAGAGACGTCAACTCGTCGGCAACAAGTTCCGACATCGGCTTGGGTTTCGAGGCCATCCGCGACCGCAAGGCCGTGCGATAGGCCACGCGATACAACCAACCGCAGAGCGAATCGCAGGAGCGAATCGAGTTGGCTCGTTTGGCGAGAATAAAAAACGTGGATTGAAAAGCGTCTTCGATCTCCTGATGATGCCGCAGCACTTGCCAGCAGACTGTCCAAACGAGCCGGCCATGTTTCTCGACCAACATGGCAAAAGCTGCCTCGTCGCCATGCCGGGCGTAACGCATGAGCAATTCGCCATCGGTGATGGCAATGGCCGGCAGCAAAACGGCGGCGGCGGATTGGTTCAGGGTTCGTTCCATGGGCACTCCTATCACAATTAGAGTCGCCCGACCCCTTGAACGGACCGCCAATTTTTCAGAAAAATCTCGGAAACTGCCGCCTGTTTCTGACTGTACGCTGGCGGTTTAGCGACGAAACGCTAGGTAAAGCACAAGAAAAGTGTCAGCTAGTCGCGATTCGTGGCACCGCTCCATGCACGACCTGCAGGTGCTCCGCCAAGAACACGGCCAAGTCGCCCAGGTGCAGATGATCGCTTTTCACGAACCGAAATTTCACTTGATCGAGTCCGTCACCCTCGCTGACGATCACCCGCTGGGAGGCGAGCCCGGCGATCCGCTCCATCGCAAATGCTCCCGCTGGGCCGTTGAGCACCAAGTCGACACCCGCCGCGCGCTTGGTATGGACTGTGGCCCATGGTTCGCGCTGACCCTTGATCATCAGGTGGATCACTTGTTGGTTGTTCCAGAGGAACTGTGGGGGCGCGTTTGTGCCGTTTTGGGCGGGAGCACCGGCCGCTGAAGCAGCCTCGCCTAGGAGTTCTAACAATTCTTCCAGGACGTCGATCTTCCAGATGGGGTCTTTACCTGGCGGAAAACCTTTTCGCGCGAGATGCCATTTGCGGCCCAGCACTTTCCATGGCATCACGTCTTCGGGATTCTGCGGAGTGCGCTCGGTAAACTTGCGAAACCCAGCGATTGCTTGGTCGAGGAATTTCCAGAACTCGGGCGTGTCGATCTCTTGCCAACTGTATGCGCTTATTTCCACTTCCTGAAAAGGCCCGCGCAAACTCTTGCACTTCACGCGCGGGCCATGGCCGTACGATTCGATTTCGGGAATATCATTGAGCGGTTTGAGAGCAAGAGCCACAGCCAAATCATCGCGCTGGAACGTTTTTTTCGCCGTGCGAAACTTGAGTTTGAGCAGCCAAGCCTCGCCGGTGATGGCGTGAAAGAACCAGCCGTCGCTTTTCTTGGGGGCGGCGATTTCGACAATCGTGCGGCTGTTCCAGTTCGTGGGACTCAGCTCACCCGATTCTTGAATTTTTTGCTCGACACGATCAAGAATTTTTCCGTCCCAGCGACACGGGGCGCCGCTGCGACTCACGCGCTCTCGCGTATGCCACCGTCGGCCATCGACTTCCCACGGCATTCTGATTTCCGCGCCGAGTTCGTCGATTTCCAGATCGTCCGACCGTTTTGTCTCCGAGGCGGCAAAGTTGTAACTTTCACGCTTTTTGTGGGGGCCTGCCGCGAGAACTGGGGCCAGGGCCTGTGCCGTGTGGGAGACAAATGCGGATTGCGGATTGCGGATTGCGGAGTCGGCAGACTTTGAACTCTTACTATTCCGCAATCCAAAATCCGCATTCCGAAATTCCTCAACAACTTGTTCTGGCGTGCCACAGGCGACGACCTGTCCACCGGCGCTGCCCGCTTCGGGACCGATATCGATGATCCAGTCGGCTTGCTTGATCACGTCGAGATTGTGTTCGATCACCAGCACCGTGTTGCCCAAATCAACCAAACGATGCAACACTTCGAGCAACTTGGCGATATCGTCGAAGTGCAAGCCGGTGGTCGGTTCATCGAGCACGTACAAAGTATTGCCCGTATCAGGCCGCGACAATTCGGAGGCGAGTTTCACGCGCTGGGCTTCGCCGCCGGAGAGAGTTGCCGCACTTTGGCCGAGGGCCACATAATCGAGGCCCACATCGCAGAGGGTTTGCAGAATGCGGCGAATCTTGGGGATGTTTTCGAACAACACGAGCGATTCGCCACACGACATCGCCAGCACGTCGGCAATCGACCGCCCGCGATACAGCACTTCGAGTGTCTCGGGGTTGAACCGCCGCCCTTGGCACGTTTCGCAATCGACCCACACGTCGGGGAGGAAGTGCATTTCGATGCACCGCTGGCCAGCTCCTTCGCACGTGTCGCACCGCCCACCAGGGACATTGAAGCTAAACCGCCGCGCCGAATAGCCGCGCAACTTCGCTTCGGGCAATTGCGCGAAGAGGTTGCGGATCAACTCGAACACGCCGGTGTACGTCGCCGGATTAGACGACGGTGTATTGCCTAGTGCCCGTTGGTCGACGCGGATGACTTTGTCGATTTGCTCCACGCCGACAATACGGTCGTGGCCACCGGGGTTGGTGCTCGCGCGGTGCAGGGTTCGCGCGAGTTGGTTGTACAGAACGTCCTCGACGAGCGAACTTTTGCCGCTGCCACTCACGCCGGTGACCACGGTGAGCGTGCCGAGGGGAATTTCGACGTCGATGTTTTTGAGGTTGTTGTGGCGGGCACCGCGGATGGTGAGTTTGGGGATGTATGATTTCTGATTTCTGATTTCTGATTTGGCCGATGTCTTACGAGTCTTCTTTTCTTTCACATCAGAAATCATATATCCTAAATCAGAAATTCTCCTGTTCGTCGGCACGATGATCGCTTTCTTGCCCGCAAGATAGGGCCCCGTGACCGATCCGCGGCTCTTGCTCACCTCGCTGGGCGTGCCCCGCGCGACGACTTCACCCCCCAACCGTCCCGCCGCGGGGCCGAAGTCCAACAATTGGTCGGCACTTTCCACCACCTCGCGGTCATGCTCCACCACTAAGAGTGTGTTCCCCAGGTCGCGCAAGCGATGCAGCGCACCAATCAAGCGTTTGTTGTCGCGGGGGTGCAAGCCAATCGTCGGTTCGTCGAGCACATACAACACGCCGCACAGGCCGCTGCCGACTTGGCTCGCCAACCGAATTCGCTGCGACTCACCGCCGGAAAGCGTCGGTGCTGAGCGGCCAATGGTGAGATATTCAAGCCCCACTTCGTTCAAAAACGTGAGCCGATTGCCGATCTCACGGACCAATTCGCCGGCGACTTTTTTCTCGCTCGCGCCAAGTTTCCAACCCTGCACCTCATCGAGCAATCGCGCGAGCGGCAGCCGACAATACTCGCCAATCGTGCGGTTTTGAAATTTCACCGCCGAGGAATCATCCCGCAAGCGGCTGCCGCCGCATTGGCTGCATTCGATTTCATCGACCAAGTGATCAAGCGCCGCTCGCAAGCGCGGGGAGACCCGCGACGCTTCTTCGAGCGCGGGATAGAGGCCTTTGTATTGAAACTGAAAGTTACTAGGCGCTAGGCGCTGGGCGCTAGTTTTCTTTTTAGCTGAACTAGCGCCTAGCGCCTCGCCACTAGCGCCTACTTTGATCCATTCTTCGCCCGTGCCGTACATTACCAAACGCCGATGGCGGGGGGAGAGGTTTTCAAACGGCACATCGGTCGGCAGGCCGGTGTGCGCTGAAAGGGCCGCCAGCATCGCGGCGAACAACGGCTGCTTCACGCCCGGCCAGGCGAGCACGGCCCCCTCGGCGAGTGTCAATTGCGTGCTGCGCATCAAAGCGGCGGGATTCG
>JBGTMM010000615.1:0-1734 GCA_041743635.1 Bythopirellula sp. | reverse complement strand
GTGAGGACAATTTCGTCCTGGCCACTAAAACTCACGCGCTGCGGACCCAGTTCAATTCGCATCAAGCCGCATTTGGCTGCCGCGTCGTGCGTGTCGGAGGTGAGCTCCACGGGCGAGAGCTCCGTGCCGTGGGCCTCCACCATGCCGGCATGAAGCTTGCTGACCGCGCGGGTGCGGCCGGCGACGGAAGTGACCTTGGCGGGATCATCCACCACCGGCGAAATCGTTTCATCGTCGGCGGCGAGATACAGATTCAAGGCGTCGCAGTTCAAACGATTGCGCGCTCCGTTGGAATAGCTCTGCTCGACGCGCACTCGTTCCACGAAAGACGCAAGATTCGCCGTAAAGTCAAACTTGAAACGTCCCGCGCTGGTCACACGCACGGGTGGCATTTCTCCTTGCGGGCTTTGATCGACTTTAAGGGTTTTGCCGGCGAAAAGTCCCGTGCTTTGCACGGCGAGATGGGCCTCGACATTTTGCACAATGTCCAAAGAGTCGATGCCGCCGATGTCGGGGCCAGCGCCGCCTTGACCCCGTTCGATGGCAACCAAACGAATTTCGAGTTCCTTGCCTTTGCCCCAATGTTCGCCGAGCCGCATGTCGACTTCGGCTTCGGTGCGAATCAGATCTTGGTTCATATATAGATCGCGGGTCTTGAGGAGCAGATCATCCCCGGAACCCGCTTCACGCATGTCGCTGCGGACGATGATGTCGCCCTCCAGGCGGGCCCATTGAATGTGGCCCATGTCGCCGAGCCCCACCTGGAAACCTTCGTCAAGTTGCAAGACCGCGCCATGCGGCGCTTCGAGGATCACGGCATCACGGGGCGGAGCTTCGCCGGGCTCACGCTCCTGGGGGAAGAACAGCAACACACACTTGTTCACGCGGATCTGGCCGTTATCGTGAGTACGATATTCCTTGTCGACGACGATCATCGCCTGCTCGGTGGCGAAACTAATGGGCGGTTCCTGGATCGTCCAGTGATCGGCGGGAAAATACGCCTCGAAGAGTTCACGGTGTTTGTGCGCCGGTTTGTAACCAGGAGAGTTAATGTCACTCGCTCCGCCCAGATTTGGAATCACTTGCAGTCGCGGCGGATCAATAAATGGCACGGCCAAGAGCACGTACGCCTGATAGATCACCACCGTCACGGCAAAGGCGATTCCTGCATGAGTGAGGCGGATGAGCATGGGTGGAAAGAATTTATGATGTATGATTTATGATTGAAGATCTGATTAAGCTCGTATGCCAACGCTTGCGTGTTCGCGGTCTTCATGCCGAGTAGCGGCGAATCGTCGTTTCCCAGCGGTTGGTGTTTTTTAGGATTAATTCAATCAGTTCGCGCACGGCCCCTTGCCCGCCGGGTTGGCTCGTGACATACTCGGCGGCTTGGCGAACCTCTTCGGCGGCGTCGGCCACCGCCACTCCCAAGCCGACACTCTGAATCGGTGCGAGGTCGGGCAAATCATCGCCGACGTAGCAGACTTGATCGAGCGCAAGTTTGAGTTCCATGGCGATTTCGCGCACGGCGGCGAGTTTATCTGTTGCCCCTTGACGGACGATGGCAATGTCAAGCTCCTCGGCACGTAGTTTTACCACCTGAGAACTACGAGCGGTGATGATCCCGAAGGGCAAACCATTCTGCTGCCACAGGCGGATTCCCTGGCCGTCGCGGATTTGAAACTGCTTGGCTTCCACGCCCTGATTGTCGTAAATCAACCCCCCATCGGTGAG
>JBGTMM010000614.1:0-2642 GCA_041743635.1 Bythopirellula sp. | reverse complement strand
TCCTAATAATGCGATCTTAAAAAGCGGGGCCACGATTCAATATCTCAACGGCACGTTCTTCCTGGGGGCAACCACATCGCAATATCCGAACGGTCAGTTTCTCAGAATTAGTCCCGGAAATCTCTTCTACGACACCGGCGCCCAACTCTACGCCAGTAATACATTCCGCTATCAACCGGGCTCCACAATGATCAATTCCTCGGGAACGCCGTTCTTCTCGTTCGGCGGCGCCGCTCCGATTCCATTCGCACAAACGGAGCTCATGACGATCGGATTTGCCCACATCGGATTAAACGTGGATAAAATCGCCCGCTACGCCGTCTCGGTCCAAACAACAAATGCCGTCCACGTCCTCGGCGGAAACGTCGACTACTCGACGCCGTTGCCTCCGAATCCCACCGCGCTCACCGTGGATTCGGTCACTCAAAGCTCAGTGACGTTCGACATCACCAGTGGCGGCGGGACGACGCAGGATTTTGTGTACGACTACCGCCTGGGAACGGGAGCACCCTACATTTCGGATGGCGCTGTGCCTGTCGTTGGTAACTCGTTCACCATCGAAGGCCTCACGCCGGGGCAGCAGGTCGCGGTCCGGGTGTGGGCACGCAACAGCGAAGGCGAGCTTTCGCCGGGCGTTACGGCCATGGGACAGACAAGTTCTCCTCCCGCGACAGGTGATTTCGACGGCGACGGCGACGTCGATGGGCGCGACTTTTTGGCGTGGCAGCGGGGGGAATCGACCATGCCATTCAGCGGTGATGATCTGGGGTTGTGGCAGGGAGAGTATGGGGAGGGGGAAGAGATTGCGGAATTCGGATTGCGGAGTGCGGAATGGGCAGATTCGATACCTTCGCGGGCCGCGAGTTCGCTTTCCATGCCGCTTGCGGTTTCGCGGCGCGGATCAACAAGCGATGAACAAACCGTGTTCGAGGATTCTTACACTGAGGCGGTGGATCGGGCGCTGGAGGAGTTGGCGGATGTACCGCGGTATGGTGTCAACAGCTTTGGCGAAATGGTCGCGCGGCGGGGGGTGAGAAGAATTGCGGATTTGGGAATGCGGACTGCGGAATTGAATGGCTGATACCCACCCCATGCCGCCGAGAATTGCCGTCATTGGTGGTGGGATTTCTGGACTCACGGCGGCGTATCGGCTGACAAAGTTGCTGCCGCAGGCTCGTGTTGAGATCTTTGAAGCCAGTGATCGCCTTGGGGGCGTGTTGGCAACGCACTGCGAGGGCGATTTTCTTATCGAGCGCGGGGCTGACAGCTTTATTACCCGAGAACCTTGGGCGCTAGAGCTGTGTGAGGAATTGGGGCTCGGCGGCGAATTGATTCCGACGAATACGGGCCATCGTCGGGCACTTGTGCTGCATTATGGAAAACTGCATCCCGTGCCGGCGGGCTTTGTGTTGATCCGCCCGCAACGGCTGTGGCCCATCTTGAAAACACCGCTCTTGAGTTGGCCAGGTAAACTGCGGATGCTTGCCGAGCGTTGGCGGCTGCCCCCCCAAGACCTCGACCAAGAAGATTTTGACGACAACTTGGCGCATTTTGCCACGGAGCGGTTGGGCCGAGAAGCCTTTGAGCATTTGGTCGAACCATTAGTGGCGGGCATTTACACGGCCGACGCCAACCAACTGAGCGTGGCGGCCACGATGCCCGAGGCCATTACAGCTTTGCGGGAATTTGGAACGCTCTGGCATAGCGATGATGCGGATGCGGCAGTGGCTAGCGGGGCACGGTATGGAAGTTTCGTGACGCTGCGCGGCGGCATGGGGCAGCTTGTCGCGGCGCTCGCAGCGCGTTTGCCAGGGGATGCGATCCATCTGAATCAATCGGTGGTGAGAATCTCGCGTGATGAACAAGGCAAATCGCGTTTGCATTTTGCCGATGGGTCGAGCAGTGAAAACTTTGCGGGGGTGGTGTTGGCAGTGCCCGCCCCGCGGGCGGCGGCGCTTATGGAGAAGATTGATGCGCCGCTTGCGGAACTGCTGGGTGAGATTTCGTACGCGAGCAGCGTTGTGGTGAGTTTTGCGTTTCACAGGGACCAAATCGAGCGAAAACTGGATGGGTTTGGGTTTGTTGTTCCCAAGATTGAGAATCGCGACATTATTGCCGCGAGTTTTTCAAGCGTGAAATTTCAGGGACGAGCACCCGCGGAGATGGTGCTGATTCGCACGTTCTTGGGAGGTGCGTTGCGACCAGACTTGGTCGACTTGCCGGAAACGGAACTCGCGCGCATCGCGCTTGCGGAGCTTACCGACATTCTCGGCATCAGCGGCGAGCCGACCACGGTGGACGTCGTGCGATGGCGAGAAAAAATGCCGCAGTATCATGTGGGGCACTTGCAGTTGGTCCAGAGAATCGAAGATCGAGCTGCTCAAATGGATGGCTTGGCACTGGCCGGCAATGGTTATCGCGGCGTGGGAATTCCTTACTGTGTGCGCAGTGGCGACGAGGCGGCCCGAAAGTTAGCGGAGAAGTTGCTAACCTAGTGCTTTGTCACACCTTGATTTTCGGGTAGAGGGACTTGAGTTTACAGCGCGCGTCGCGGATTTTCATTTGCCAATCGACTCCGCGTTGCGTGGAGTTGACGTCGGTCGACCAAGCGGCGATCTCGGACTGCAAGGTCGTGAGTTTTC
>JBGTMM010000613.1:0-7210 GCA_041743635.1 Bythopirellula sp. | reverse complement strand
GTCGTCTCGTATAACAACGGATTCAGCGTAATACGGTAAATTGCGTGGCACAAGACAGTTTGTTTATGAAATACAAATTGGGTGCCAAATTGTAACCCTATTCCCCAAACTCCTTCGCGAACGCCTTGGCGTTGAGTTCTTCCCCCGTCGCATGTTTGGTCAGTTTATTCCACGGCAAAAACGCGCCCGGGTCGAAGACTTTTTTCTGCATGAACTCGCCCACTCGTGGGTCGCGGGTGTAGATCGCCGTCGCGGGTTCGCCGGGCAGTTTCAATTCGCGAGCAATCGCGTCGTGAAGCTGGCAAGCGAAAAGCTCGCCCATCATGTAGTTGTGGTAATACGCCGGGGCGGTGACAATGTGAATCTTGCTGGCAAAGTCAGGCGCATTGCGCCCCGTGGGACGTTTCACGAGTTGATACTTCTCGACCAAGTCCCACCACAGCTTGTTGAGGTCTTGCTCGGGAGTCTCGTACATCGCCATCTCGAAGCGGTACATCACCTGGCACCAGCGCGAGAAAATCAAGAGCTTGTCGCGACGCATGCGATGGCTGGCGGTGGTGTAGGCGGCGGGGTCGTCGACTTTTAAGACTTAGGCTTTGAGCCACTCGGCATCCGTGGCGAAGCGCTCGAACATCATCGCCACCCCTTCGGTCGTGAGAATGTGTGAATTCACACGCAGCAAATACGGCAGCTCCATCGGAATGTACTTACTAGTGTAAACCGCATGGCCCAACTCGTGCAGCATTGTGCCCATCCAATATTCGTTCGGCACGATATTGGCTAGCACACGGACATCCCCCTCGCGGTCGATGTCGGTGCAAAAAGCATGGGGGCTTTTCTTCGGTTTTTCGTAGAGATCGCTCCGCTCGATCACGTCGTCGATAGTGAGTCCGATCCCGTCGTAAAACTCGCGGCAAATCTGCAATATGTCGGCATTGGCGAACGGACCGCTGAGGTCGACTTCGTAGACCGCGGGAGGTTCCTGGAAAAACGGGTCGTGGTAGTGCCATGGTTGCAGTTCATCGATGGGCATGTCCAAATTCTCGGCCAAAGCCGTGTCAATTTCACCCTTGGCCCGCGCAAACGGTTCGCGGGTGAGATCATCGAGCTCGTCAAACAGGGCGAGCACCTCCGCTGGATCCTGCTCGTTGATTGCCAGTTGCATCACGTGGTAGTTCTTGAAGCCGAGTTGCCGCGCGGCTTCGTTCCGCATTTTTACGAGGTCACGAAGATCGTCCGCAACTTTTTGGCCCACCAGTTTATAGCCTTCCCAAACGGCTTGCCGCTCAGTGGAGTCCTTGCTCTTGAGCAAAATCTCGCGGACTTGACTATCGGTGAGCGATTTGTCTCCGACCGAGGGACGAAACGTGTTGAAAGTTTTCTCGATGTCATTGGACTTCGACGACATGCGGTTGAGCAACGTGACGTCGACCTGTTTTCCTAGATAAAGCAGATATAGCAGTTCGATTTGCCGGGCGACCTGTGGGTCATCGATCTCTCCGGCCTTGATCATTTTAAGCTTCTCAAAATCTTCCTTGGAGGCCAGCAACTCGTTCATTTGCTTGTCGAGCGCTTCCTTCGCGGCAAACGCCTCGTCGCTGCCCGTGGTGTTGGCATCCCACCAGGCGCGGCTCAACGAGATTTCGATGGGCACGACGGTTGCCTCGTAGTGGCGAATGAAATCCCGTGCGGCGGAGGTGGTGCCCTCTTGGGCAGCTACTTGTAGTGGTATCAAAGCGAGAGAAAATGGCATGGTGATGGCTAGGGCTATGAAAGTAAGTTTGGACATAGAACTAATGCGATCCTTAATTGGATGAGGGATAGACAAAGAATTTTTACACTGACTAGCGAAGTTTCCAATACTCGGGCCGTTGACTCGTATGAGCGACCGCCACTATGAGAACAAAATCTTGTCTCACGTCATAGATCACAACATAAGGAAACCGGGTGACAAGGGCCCTGCGCAATTGACGAGGGTTAGCTGCCGCCTCAAAGAGTGGAAAACGCAGGGGATGTTTACCGATTGACTCGATTGTGGCTAGAACTTGGTCGTACAACTCTTCGCCAAGTCCGGTGCGTTGATTTTCGTACCAAAGGGCCGCCTTAAGTAGTTCTGCCTCGGCATCAGGCAGCACTTGTGGCCTCATAAGGATTTCCTATTGGCTAAGGCACTCCTCATTCGTTCAGAAACCTCATCAATGCTTGAAGCCGTCGAGCTTCCTGAATCAAATTCAGCTAACCTGCGCTCAAGCTCTCCGTCGAGTTGCAAATCTCGCTCGTTGGGACCCGGCACGGGCAGACTATTGAGTAGCTGAAAGGCGAGGTCGGCCCGCTCGTTGTCGGGCAAGGTCAGAGCTACTGCAAATATACTGGGGAGGTCGATGCTCATAACATGATTATCACCCTCTGAGTGGACCAAAGCAATCGAAAATCTAGGGCTGGATTTCTGGCTCCAGAGTAATCACCACGCATTTGAACGCGGGCGTTTTGCTGGCCGGGTCGAGTCGGCGGCTCACTAGTACATTGCACTCGGGATAATACATCGCGGCATTGCCCGGTTTGATTTGTGAAAACGGATGGATTTGGACGCGGTTCATCGAACCCGCCGGGCCGTGAACGGTCACCGACTTTGATTCTTCGAGTCCTAGCTCTTCGATGTCCTCCGGATGAATGAGAATCACACGACGGTCCGTCACGCCACGGTAGAGATCATAATCCTCGTAGACCACAGTGTTAAACTGCCCTTCGCTGCGAATCGTCATGAGTCGCAATTCGCCGGAAGCCGAACCGTAAAGGTCGGGCAAAGTGTGCGTGTGCAACACGGCTCGGCCATCGTGCGTGGGAAAGCGTGCTTCGTGAATCGTCCGGCCGGCGATTTGAAATTCTTCCTTGGTGCGGTCGATTTCTTTGATCTTGTCGAAACCTGGCACAATCGCGGCAATTGCCTCGCGGATGCGGCCCGTGTTGCGCAGGGAACGCCAATCGATGAATTGAAGACCTGTGGAACCGTTCTTCTCGCCGACCGCTGAAGCGGTCTCGCCTGCAATCGTGGCGATAACTTCGACTTCGCTTTTGGGGCCAGCGTGTCGTCGCGGGCCGCCATCGCTGAGCCGCACCAGATTGAACATGGATTCCTGGGTGGTGGCCTGGGGTTCTTCGTCGCGGGCCAGCACCGGCAAAATAATCGTTTCGCGAGCCAAACCGTGCGCATGTCCCGTGTTGAGCGTGGTGCTCAGATAGACGAGCATGTCGAGATTTTCGAGCGCTGCCCGCGCAAAGGTCGCGTCGGGATTCGAGCCGTACAGGTTTCCGCCCAGGCACAAGCCGAATTTTAGCTTCCCGGCAGCCGCGGCTTCAATGCAGCCCATCGTGTCGAGTCCCGGTGTAGTGGGCAGCGTCACGCCGAAGTGCGACTCTAGCCGCTCGAAAATGGCGTCTTTGAGTTTGGGTGTCACCCCCACCGAACCGATGCCCTGCACGTTGGAATGCCCTCGGATTGGCAACAGCCCCGCGCCCGGTCGGCCCACCATTCCGCGCATGAGCGCCAGATTGGCGATAGCCTGCACATTTTGCACGCCGTGGGCGTGATGGGTGATTCCCATGGTCCAACTGAACACGGTATTATTCGATTTCGCATAGTGCTGGGTGATCGCATCGATCTGATCGAAGGGGACGCCGGATTTGGCGATGATTTCTTGCCAAGTTGTTGCCGCTAAGCCGCAAGCGAGGGTGGACCATCCATTGCAATTCTTTTCGAGAAATGTTGTGTCGTGGGCATTGAGTTCGACGATGCGCTTGGCGATGCCCGTGAGCAGTGCGAGATCGCCGCCAATGTGGGGTTGCACATAGAAGCTGGCGATCTTTGTGCCGAAGAACAATGATCGGATGTCGCTGGGAACGCTGAAATTGACGAGGCCTGTTTCCACAATCGGGTTAATGACGATCACTTCACCACCGCGACGGCGAACTTCCATCAACGTGCGCATCAGCCGGGGGTGATTGCTCGCGGGGTTACCACCGATGACGAACACCAAATCGGACGCGTCGAGGTCTTCGAGCATGATGGTGGCCGTGCCGCTGCCGGTGCTGCTGGTGAGTCCCACGCCGCTCGCCTGGTGACAATAAAAACTGCAATTGTTGACGTTGTTCGTGCCGTAGAGACGCGCGAACATTTGCAGTAAAAACCCGGCCTCGTTGCTGCTGCGGCCGCTGAAATACCAAAAGGTTTCGTCGGCGGATAGTTCGCGCAGCTTGCCGACTATGCGTCGAAACGCGTTTTCCCAAGAGATCGGTTGATAGCGGCGGAGTTCGGGAGTGTACAGCAATGGTTGTGTCAGTCGCCCACAGTTTTCCAACTCACGGGGCGTGAATTGCTGGAGATCGTCCAGCGAGTATTGTTGCCAAAAGTCGTGACTAATGGCCCCCTGCATGTCGGCGACCATCGCCTGCAGCGATTTCTTGCAGACCTCGGGAAAATGTCCTTGCTCGTTGACCATGCCACCGCGTTGGCCCCCCATGCCAAGCGCACAGGTTTTGCAGGCGTTCTTGCTGCGCATGGCCTTCCACAGTTTCCAGAGGCCGCCGGCTTCGCGACCTTTGCGAAGCGTATACCAGATTGCCGGCCAGCCGCCGCCCGAGGAAACTTTTTTCATGTCAAAAAGGAGTCGTGTGAAAGTTGCTGCCCAGTGCTAGATTGCCGTGCCGGGTGGCAGAGGAGACATCATCGCGATATTCTAAACCTAGCATACACGCGGGCCGTCGATTGACCAATCGCGTGTTCGTAACAGCCGCGACCATTCGCTAGAAAATTTATGTCGGACGCCATCGAGATTCAGCCTGCCGCGGGACCGGTTCGCGGAGAGATTCGCCCGCCGGGGTCGAAGAGCATCACGAATCGAGCGCTCGTCTGTGCGGCATTGGCAGCAGGGAAATCCACGCTCAGCGGTGCCCTGGAGAGCGAAGACACGCGCGTGATGGTCGAGGGCTTGCGAGCGCTTGGGATCGGCGTGGAAGTGAGTGACGCTGGCGAGACTTTGAGCGTGACCGGTTGCGGCGGCAAACCTCCGGCAGCGCAAGCCGACATTTTTGTCGGCAACAGCGGGACGACCATTCGTTTTTTGACGGCGCTCGCGACGTTGGGCAAGGGCGAGTATCGTCTGGATGGAATTGCCCGGATGCGCGAACGGCCGATTGCTGATTTGGCTGACGCGCTTAATCAACTCGGCGCGAATGTTGCGTGCGAAGGGGCGAAGGGCTGCCCGCCGGTGCGAGTGGTCGCAGCCGGTTTAGCGGGCGGAACGGCAACCGTGCGCGGCGATATTTCGAGCCAATTTTTAAGCGGACTTTTGATGGCGGCCCCCTGTGCAGCCAAGCCGGTAACGCTGAGCGTGGCGGGGGCATTGGTTTCGATTCCCTACGTGGCGATGACCTTGAGCGTGATGAAATCGTTTGGCGTTCACGCGAATGCCGCCCCCGATTTTTCACGGATTGAGGTTCCCAGTATCGGGCACTACAAGCCGTGTGCCTACGCGATCGAACCCGACGCCTCGGCGGCGAGTTATTTTTGGGCCGCCGCGGCAGTCACGGGTGGCGAGGTCACGGTTCAAGGATTGAAACGCAGCAGCCTACAGGGCGACGTGGCGTTTGTGGAATGTCTCGCTCAAATGGGCTGCGAAGTTCAATATGGGGGTAATTCAATAACGGTCCGCGGCAAGCCGCTCGAGGGGATTGATGTCGACATGAACGCCATCAGCGACACCGTGCAGACGCTCTCCGTGGTCGCGCTTTTTGCCAAAGGAACGACCCGCATTCGCAATGTCGGCCATATTCGCCACAAGGAAACGGACCGCATCAGCGCCGTGGCCACCGAACTGCGCAAGCTTGGCGCCGAAATCACCGAACATGCCGAGGGGCTAGACATTTCCCCAGGCCAAATAACGGCGGCCGAGATCGACACATACAACGATCACCGCATGGCGATGAGTTTTGCGATCGCCGGATTGGTTCAACCGGAAATTGTCATTCTCAATCCCGAATGCACCGCGAAAACATATCCCAGCTTCTTTGCAGATCTAACGCAGCTCACACACAACCAGTGAGCGGGTCACGTAAAACTGTGGGCTAGCGCCCAACGGCTAATAGGGTCAGCCGCAACGCGCTAGCGTCCGGTTCTGGACGCGGGTTTTTAAAACGCGTTCTCGAAAATCTTGATTATTGAATTCGAAAACTGGAGGTCTAAACACCGCCGATTTTCACCGATTCGATAAGTTCTTCGGCACGAGCTAACAGATTCATCGACGACTCGCTCGCACCATCGGAATAGTAGGGAGGATCGCTCGTGTCGAATTGTGCCGAGCAATGTTGGCAAGAGACCATCTTCCCCAGGTACTCAACCCTCACTTCGAGAGACCTGCCGCAGGTCGGGCAACTGCGAATGAAATAAGCACCACTAGGCATAGATCACCTCCTGTAAAAACTCGTTCATCCAGAAACAATCCATGGCCACGCTGGGTTTACGATAATCAATCGGAATTCAAAATGCAATTGCTGCTCGCTCAATTTTGACCGTAAAAAAACTGGTTAAACTCCGCGCGGTTTGTAGTAATTAAGACCACCAAGAAAAGTTTCCAGAATGTACGGGACCGAAAAGCTAGCTTGCGAAAAAAGCGGGTTTCACAGCACAATCGACAGCTCGAGTGGCGCGATGGTTCACATTGCTAGCAAGAATCGGGCCAAAATTTTCTGAGATTGTCTCCCATTAGAAAGAGCGATCCTGAATCTAACAAACCTGCATAAGGAGGGCCGGTAGTCGCCAATTTTGCGTAATTATGTCGCATTTCCCGCGGAATGCAGGTAGAATGCAGGCGGAACATGGGGCTGCCTGTAAACGGGTAGTGGTTACTGTCAAACTACGTGCCATAAGGCCCTCGATTTTTGTTGCTGGGCTTTCCTGACCTGGAGCTGCGCCCATGGCCAACCGGATTTTTGTACTCGCCGTGGTCGCGCTCTGGCTCTGCAGCATGACGTGGCTTTTCACGGATCGCATTCTGCCCACACTTCAGGATGGTCAGCCGCCCGCGATTGAAGCGTTCGAGAACGGCGCAGCCGTGGCTTGGAGCGTCGAGTGGGGTGGCAAGGAAGTTGGCAACGCGGCTAGCGTGCGAATTCCTGGCGCGGGCGGCAGCGTCGATCTGCACAATCGCATCGCGCT
>JBGTMM010000612.1:0-2680 GCA_041743635.1 Bythopirellula sp. | reverse complement strand
GGATGCCAATAAACTCGCCATCGTGATCGGCTACGGGCCCGTGGGCCGCGCGGTCGATCGCCTGCTTCGCGATGCGGGCATGGACACGGTTGTCATCGACATGAACATGGACACGATCACCGAATTGCATGACCAGCGGCACATCGCCATCTTCGGCGATGCCGCGCGAGAAGCGATTCTCGAGCAAGCCGGTGTCAAACACGCTTCGCATCTCGTGCTGACCCTGCCCATGGCCACCGGCCGGACGGCGATTGTTTCGATTGCCCGAAATCTCAATCCAAAACTGCGGATTCTCGTGCGGGCCCACTACCTACGTGAACGCGAATACCTGGAGCAAGCGGGGGCCACCGCCGCCGTGTTTGAAGAAGGGGAAGCCGCCGTCGCACTCGCCCGCTTGGTGTTGGTCGATACAGGTGCCAGCAAGGAATCGGTCGAACACGCGGTCCGCGACATCCGCACGCGGCTCATTTTGGAGAATGTCTCGAATCTTCACGCTCAGACGGTCCGCACCATTATGGTCCCCTGGACCCGTGTGCGCCGGCTGTCGAGTACCGCCACCATCGACGATGTTCGCCGGCAAGTGGCCGAGCATCATTTTTCGCGCTGGCCGGTTGTCGATGCGGCGACGGGCCGCACCACCACTTATTTGCTCGCCAAGGATTTGGTGACCGAAGGAACCACCAGCACCGATTGGCAACGGCTTGCTCGGCCACTGACCGCGGTGAGCGCCAACGCCGACATCGAAAACACGCTCGAGCATTTTCAGCGCGAAAGTGCCACGATCTGTCTCGTGGAAGATAATGCCAGCCCCGTCGGACTCGTGACGATCGAAGATATCTTGGAGCAAGTCGTCGGCCGCATCGAAGACGAATATCCCCGCGAACCCAAGATATTTTTGCAGGAAGCACTCATCGCGGGGGGCCTAGTGCTGGATCTCCAAGGCAGCACGCCGCAACAAGTGATCTCCCAACTCGCCGCCAATATTCCAAGCGGGTTGTTGCCGCTAGGCACCGACGTCACGCATCTCGCACTCGAGCGCGAACGGGAACTCCCCACCTGCCTCGGCTGCGGCGTGGCGATTCCCCACGCCCGCGTGCCGGGTCTCACTAGGCCGCTCGTCGTGTTTGGCCGCAGCGAGGAAGGAATTCTTTTTAATCCCGATTCAAACGAGATGGTGCGGTTCGTGTTTCTGCTGGTGACACCTGAAGATCAGCCCGACGTGCAAGTCATGCTGTTGAGCCAACTCGCGAGCCTCGCCGGCAGCAGCGAGAACCGCGAAAAACTCGAACGCGCGACGAGCGCCCCCGAGGTCATGGAAATCTTCGCGGCGGCAAATCGCGAAAAAGTGGTCGTCTAAAGCCGCTTGCGGCTTAGCGGGCAATGGCCAACTGCCGGCTAACGCCCAAAAACGTCAGCAGACAAGCCAGCGACATACAAACGGTACTCGGCTCCGGCACGGAAAACGCCGCCATACTACCGAAGGTGAGAGTACCTGGTCCTGAATATGAACTTGCGTCAATGAGCGTGTCGATAATCGTGCCATTGATTGGGTCTATCTGCACCACACGACTGTCGGGAGTAAGGCCGATCAATTTGCCTTCGAGCCAATGCAAATCAGAAACATATTCGTCGATAAATTGATCAAGAAATTGACCATTTGCGTCGTAACGGTTGACCGCATTAAAGTCGCCAACATACAGGATACCGTCAGGGCCAATATCCAAGCCTGATCCGAATGTTATGTAGCTTGCAACTTCAGTAAATACATTATTTAAAGTTGAATACGCATATTTGGTGAGATACCCATTGGGATCATCGCCTGGCCCTACGGCTAAAGGGAAGTGCATCGCATAGAAGTATGAACCATCAGCAGATGCATCAATCGAGTAAACATATCGATTGTCTCCAACAACAATTTCCCCTTTGGGTAGCCCTGTGGTGCCATCAAAACGTCGAATAATACCTTGATCAAAGTCACCTACTTCGGCGAGAAAGTTAGTAGCGGCAATTAATAAATCTCCGTGAGAATCAAAAACCATATCTCCCACCGGGCCCATGAAACTTGTAAAGGGGATTCCAATGCCACAACAGACATAGTCGGGTGGAACAATGGTCCTCCCGGTGTTTGTATTTAAGCGAGTGATATCAATATGGCCTAAGCTATTTAATGCCGCAACGAGTTGGCCGCTCGATTTCATGGTGATGGCGTCAACACTTTCCGGCGGGCCTCCAAAACCGTCTATAACTTCATAGCGAAATACTTTCGTACCGGTCGTCACATCCCACCGTTCGATGTCGGCAAAAAAGCCCTCTGGGTCATAATAAGTCCGCAAATTGACGTTAATCTTGGCGAAGGCGGCTTGAGAACAACAAGTCATCATTGCAACAAGAGTTATGCCAATTCCTAACAAGCTACGCAATCGCATGAGACACTCCAATGACTTGGCTGAAGATTAAAACTCAAGAGCGACAACTAACAAGACAGCGACGAGATTCTGCCCCTCATTATAACCAATCCGCACAATAGGGCACGAAAAACTTGCGCGGATTCGCCGAATCTTCACGCAATTTGGGCCTGAACACTGGGCGTTGAGAAGCAAGTTTCCCATCACATTTTATTAGTAACGAAGGCCCTCACTCATCCGTCACGCACCCCTCGCTCGCGCTCTTCACGTTCTTG
>JBGTMM010000611.1:0-5297 GCA_041743635.1 Bythopirellula sp. | reverse complement strand
CTACACAACGACCTCTGCAGCAAATCGACCGAGTGGGACAATATCGTCAAAATCGGCCGCACGCACTTGATGGACGCCACGCCGATCCGCGTGGGCCAAGTGTTCGGCGGTTACGCGGCCCAAGCGCGCTATAGCGAAATCCGTGCTGGCCGAGCGCTCGCGCGCCTGCTGGAGAACATGCCGATCGGCGGCACGGCGGTGGGGACCGGCATTAACACACACCCGAAATTTGCCGCCGAAGTCTGTGCCGCGCTCAGCAAGAGGCTCGGCCAGAAGTTTCAAGAAGCCGCCAATCACCCCGAAGCCCAGGCGGCCAAGGATTCCTTCGTCGAAGCCCACGGCGAGCTGAAAACCATCGCGGTGGCCCTCACCAAAATCGCGAGCGACATTCGGCTCTTGGGTTCCGGCCCCCGTTGCGGCATTTTTGAATTGTCGCTCCCCGCCACGCAGCCCGGTTCGTCGATCATGCCGGGCAAAGTGAACCCCGTGATTTGCGAAGCGGTAATGCAGGTGGCCTGCCGAGTGATTGGCAATGACGTGACCGTGACCACCGCCGGCTTGGGGGGCATTGGCTCGCTGTTTGAACTCAACGTCGCCATGCCGGTGATGATCGACGCATTTCTGGAATCGGTGAAGCTGCTCTCCAATGCGTCGACTGTGTTTGTGGATAAGCTGCTCATGGGCCTCGAAGTCAACGAAGAACGCTGTCAGGAGTTGATCGACCAATCGCTGATGATGGTCACGTCGCTCGCGCCACTCGTGGGTTATGAACAGGCCGCCACGCTGGCAAAGGATGCGTTCAAGCTAAACACGACCATTCGCCAATTGTGTCTCGATCGCCAGATTCTCCCCCCCGCGGAACTCGACAAAGCGCTCGATCCGATGTCGATGACGAAGCCAAGTGTTTAACGTCGGTCATCCCGAGGGAGGCTCGCCGACCGAGGGATCTGATTTGCAGTAACTTCACATATTGAATACGTGTGAGCTTAAAACCCAGATTCCTCTGGTCGTAGAACTCCCATCGGAATGACACTGTGTTTGTGCTTGCACCGCGCTTTGATTCTGCATGCACCGCCAGCACGCGAGCTTGGGGGAAATGGCCCGACTTTTCCGAATCTTTTGGCTTGTTCGATTGCAGCCACTTTGCCGGCGCGGCCGATACAACGACCGAGGCGGGAAATCCTTCCGCCGCGCGGTGTCGTTTGACTTCGACAAGCCCCCACTTGCGGATAGAAGAATATGAAAGCCTCCTTTGCTCATCGCTTGGCTCGTCTGATGTGTGGCTTGCTCGTCTGCTCAATGGTCTCGACCGCCGCGTCCGAGAATGGCGGGTCGATGGTGTTCGTCGACGATGAAAGCGTATCGAGCAATTTCAGTGCTAGCAAAAATGATTCGTTCGTCGTGGTGGAAGAGGAGCCGCCAGAATCGCCACGGTCGGCGCGGGCTGAGGTGAAGGTGCGTTCGCAACAGAAAAAGGCGCGATCGAATTCAGCGCGACAAGTCGCGGCGCGTCAGGCGCAAAAAATCGACGAAGCGGGCCAACTGCTGGTCGAGGCGCACAATGCGTCGACCACCGCCAAGACTGAAACCGATCTCAGCGAGGTGATCGGCAAGTGCGTCACCGCGCTCCGCTTGGGGGTGAAAGGCGAGAACAAGAAGTTCGCCACGCAACTGATTTCCTGGTCGCTCAATCGCCGCGGGCAAGTTTATGCCGACGCCGGCAAGCTGGAACTCGCCGATGCCGATTTTGAAGAAGCCCTGCATTTTGATACAAACAACTGGCGGGCTTTGCACAATCGGGGCGTGTCGTATGCCGAGGCGGGCCAGTTTGCCGAAGCGTTTGACGATTTCAATCGCGTGATCGAAACGAATCCCCAGTTTGCCAAGGCCTACACCAACCGCGCGACGCTGTTCGTGCAGGCCGGCGATCTGGAGAGTGCCGAGGAAGATTACGAAAAAGCGTGCAAGCTGGACAACAAGCTCGCGTCGGCCCGACTGGGTCTCGCGCGGGCGTGCCATTTGAGTGGCCGCTGGGACGAAGCGCTCGAGCATTTTACCGCAGCGGCGAAGCTTGATCCGGAGAATCCGGGCATCCTCTGCAGCCGCGGCGATTTGCTCGCCGACATGGGCGACTATCCCGAGGCCTTGGCGAGTTACGCGCTGGCCATCGAACTGAAACCGAGTTTCGGCCATGCTTATCGCAACGGTGCGTGGCTGCTCGCGACTTGCCCCAACGAAGAATTCCGTGATCCGAAGAATGCCATTCTTGGTGCCAAGCAGGCGCTCGAATCGGAGTACGGCGAGCGGCACGTGGCGCTCGACACCCTGGCTGCGGCGCTGGCCAGCGCTGGTGAGTTCGACGAAGCCATCGAAACTCTGGAAGAGGCCATCGAACTCGCCCCCTCGGGAATTCGCGCCGATTATGTCACGCGGGTGAAACTCTACGAAGCTGGTAAGCCCTTCCGCACGCAGCCCGTGGCTGAAGTTTCTCAGGCGGTGTATGAAGAAGATGAAATCGAATGAGTGGCAAGTCTCAGCGCATAACAACGCCCGGGGATTGCAATCCCCGGGCGTTCGGTGTTTTTGTGAGTCGCTGTGAGTGACGCCCGAGTCAGAAATCCGATTCTTTCAGAGGCGGATTCATAAACTCCAGTAAATCGGTTTTCTCCGCAGGTGTGGGCTGACCATTTGGGGCGTTGTCGATATCTAACGCATCAGCTTTCGCGCCGTTGGGCGTCATCAGTTGCTGATAAACGCGATACTCAATGTTTTCGCTGATTGCTTTCGCATTTCCGCCAGCAAAAGTGACATTGAAGACTTCAGAATGACTGCTCGCAGGTCGGGCATAGTACCTTTCTCTCGCCGGAGTGGAATATTCAGCATGAAGTGGATCAGTGCGATTGAGTCGTGCTTGGGTTGCGTTAGTAGGATTGGAATCGCCACCGTTTATATCCCAAACCATACCGTAAATCTGTTCGACATTAAGATTTAGGTTAGGCAATCGTGGGTCGAGTGCGACGGGATTCAACCACGAGACTGCCACATTATTAACCGTCTCGTCTCGATGAATATTTTCGGAAAGCATCAGGGTTGTATTGGCGCCATCTTTGATATCCGCGCCAAGACGAACTTTGGCAGCACCTTGATAACGTTGATCGTGAAACAGGCCATTCGATTTCTGATCAACGATATAATCATCGCTTGAATCACGATCAAAGTATCCCGAATTGGCGACATAACTGAGTTTCGCAACTTCAGCGTTTGTCCCTTCATCACTGGGGCAGATGAAAATTTCTAACCGGGGAGGATTTCTATAAATTGAATCGGAGGCAGATACAGCTAATCCAGCCCCACTGTTATTTGTAACAAGCTGCTCGGAAAGGCCCTGCTGATCCAAATTGGGAAGAAGTTTAGCTGGCCATGGTAGAGCTAGATCAACAATCGTGTTCGTGTTCGTGTCACCATCAAGGATTGCCTCATAGGGGATGGTCGTACGCTGATATTGAACCAATCCTGGAAACTCATCCTTCTCCGTCGCGTAACTCACTATGGCCGTGCCGAGTTCCTTCATGTTGTTGAGGCACTGCGCCTGCCGCGCCCGGGCGCGGGCTGCATTGACCGCTGGCAGGAGCAGGCCCACGAGTGTGCCGATGATGGCGATCACGATGAGAAGTTCCACCAACGTGAAACCGCGGCCATACGATAATTTCGTCGATGATTGGTTCATAAGAGACTCTCCTCGAAAAGATTGTTCCGACACGCGCCCTGCCGCGTCGCCTCAGAATGTGCCTCGAGGGGTTTGGCGGGCTGGCCAATCAAATTATCACCCAAACCGGGGGAAAATGCCAGCGAAAACAATAATTCCGCGAATTGGCCAGCCGGATGCGTCAGCTTCCGGTTTTCCAGCCCTTTCGTGGTGCAGGGGACTTACGTCCCCCGCTCGTCTGTTGTTTCTTGTCGTACCCCGTGCCGCGTCGTAGATTAAAGGTTGCGAAGAGGCCGAAGTTTCTTGTCACTGAAACAGGTTCCGAGATGGGCATTGGCTCGTTTTTTAAATCGATTCTCGACGGCGGCAAGGTCGACATTGCCAAGAGGTACGAAATCTTGCGCGATGCCGTGTCGGGCACGATGTCGGACTTTCACAAGGCCCGCGACCGCGAGTCGGACCAAATCGTCGGGCTGAAAATCCTCGACAAGGAGAAGACCGAACAACTCGAAATGCGCTTCCGCGGATTGGACAAACCTTCGGAGGGGGAGATCGCCACGTTGTTTGAGCACCCGCGAATCGTGCGGACCTTCGGCTACGGCGTCACCACCAAGGGCCAACAATTCATCGTCATGGAATTCCTCGACGGCCCGGGGCTGAACTCGCTCATCATCGGCAAGAGTAAACAGCTCGACGGCAACCGCGTGACACTCATGCGACAGGCCGCCGAAGCCTTGCAGGTGGTGCATGACGCGGGGTACATCCACCGTGATATTTGCCCGCGGAATTTCGTGTGCTCCGCCGACGTGACCTCCTTGAAGCTGATCGACTTCGGGCTGACCGTGCCGTCACGCAAGGAATTCATGCAGCCCGGCATCCGCACGGGGACGCCGAACTACATGGCCCCCGAAGTGGTGCGCCGCAAGCCGACCGACCAACGGCTCGATATTTTTGCGTTTGGCGTGTCGATGTACGAGATGTTCGCGTTTGATCTGCCCTGGCAACGGGGCACGGGAGACGGCTTGGCGGCGATGAGCAACGGCCAGACGCAACCAACGTCCTTGGATAAACATATCCCCGGGATTCATCCCGACATCGCCAAAGCGATCCACCATTGCCTCGAGCCCAATCCCGAGGCGCGCACCGCGTCGATGAAACAAGTGTTGTCGGCCATTTCGCAGGTGGTCCATGAAAAAGCGGATCACCCGTCGAATCAGAAGCGGAAATAATCCGACATATAGCCCTGCCGTCTCGGCAGGGTTTTTATGCCCACCGGCAGGGTTTCTACGCCCAGTATTGCGCGAGGGGATCGTTGAGCGTGGGGCTAACGGCGCTGAGTGCGCCCTTGATCTGGCCGAAGCCGCCGTAAGCGCGGATTTCCAGGTAGAGAAATAGGCAGCCCATCAGGATGGCGATCAAAGAAACCACCAACATCACGAAGTACACGTCATAGCGTGCCTTCTTGTTGATGATGCTCGGCATGCTAACCGATTCTAAATCTGGTTGCGACATCGTCGCCCTCCTCAATCTGTCCTTGTTGGAACTGGCGCAGAATGCGGGCCACGGCGCGATCGGGTTCGGTCTTGAGAAT
>JBGTMM010000610.1:0-2777 GCA_041743635.1 Bythopirellula sp. | reverse complement strand
CCGCTGAATTACGGCTGCTTTCGATTGTTTTTTAATTTCGCAAGTACTCATTTGCAGGATCACAAACCCGAGAATCGCGAGGCTCAGGGTGAACAAGTACCAGCCGGCAACAAGATTCCGCGTGGGGCGCTTTCTGCGTCGTTGGCGACCGTGAACATTGATCTCAATACTCTCCGCTGGGCTCGGACTTAGCACTTGGTGGGCTACCGGCATATTTTCATTAGACTGGGCCGCCGGCAAAGTGGTTGTGAATGCTGGCCGCAAATTCGAGTCGATTGAAGCGACCTCTTCAATCGAAGTGACCTCATCCAGCAAACTCGAGTCATACGTCGCTTTTTTGTATGTGTTCAATAAGCAGAGTTTGGCCCTCGCCAATTCGTCGAGCAGGGCCTGCGATTCTCGGCTATACTTGCCGGCGGCGAATGTTTTCACATGCGCCATTTGCCGATCCGCGGCGATGGCGATCACTTCCCGATCTTCCTCAAAGAGCCGTAAGCCGAGCAGCCGATAGTTGTCGGCAGGCTGCAATTCGGGCGGGATTCCCAACCACTTATAGTAAGGATCGAAATCGTGGGAATTTTGGTCAGCCATGAATTTTCGAGACATTAGTAACCAATTAACGCTGCCAACCATTGAGGCAAGTACTCGACAAATTGGGGATTCATGGTGCAGGCGATATAGAGTCCCACGAAGGCACCCAGGACCGAAAATGTTGCATGGCCGATGAGATTTCGCCACGGCCTGTCGCGTGTGGCAAATCTTCGCGATCCAGATTCGCTGATGCTGGATTGGACATGATTCTCTTGTCTCCCGCGCAAATTTTGCTTCAAGACCTCGGAGGCAGCCAACGGCGCGCCCACCGCGATGGCGGGCTCTAAAGCCATATTTTTGGCAACTGTTTGAACCGGTACCGCGACTTCAACTGCCGGAGGAGCCTCATCCACGAGGGCCGTTTCGATGATTATCGCGATGCCCTCAAGCTGCGAATAAACGCCATCTTGGCATATCACTTTCTTCCACTGCTCGAGCCGCGCATGCGGCAAGGCCCGCACGCGTTGCAGTTCTATTTTCGCTTCGCGTCCGATTCCGGGGATGGAGGCCTCGACCGACAACCGGCCACTGCGGCCAAAGTTATAGGTGACTTGGACCTTTGTGCCCTTCGCCAAAGCGACGGGCAGGATATTGATTTTGGCCCGCCCCAACTCCATGCAATGGTCGGGATGCTTGCTTTCGCCTTCCAAGAGTCGCACCAGGACATTGAACTGATTGTCTTCCTTGGTGACAAACTCGCGCTTCACCGATGCGGGCAAGGGAGTGTTTTTGGGAATTAAAGTGATGTTTTCTTTGCGAAGTGTTTTTTCATCGATTCCTTCGATGCCCAAACTATGCGACGCAACGTCGGTGATGCGCAGCCCGAGCGTGTCATTGGTGGCCGTCTCGGCGGAAGTAGCCTCCCGCTGCCTGATGAACGCGCAAATGGCGGCACCGCGCGCGACCGCTTCGTCGGGGTGAATGGCGTCGTCGGGAGTTTTCCCAGAAAGATCGATGAGCATGTGGTGGACCATCGGCATTCTCGTGGAGCCACCCACCAAGAGTATGCGATCGATGTCGGACCATGTGAGTCAAGCCGCGCGAATGGTTTGCCGCGTGGTGAAGGCCGTGCGTTCCAGCAGGTCAGCCGTCAATTCCTCGAAGTGCTCACGTGTTATAACGAGATTCAAATTCTTGCCGGCGTGACAGATTGGCACGTTAACAGCGGGCTTGGAAGTAAGCTCATGCTTGACCAGCTCCATCTGTCGACGAAGCTTGAAGTCGGCTTGGTCGTCGAAGGGCGGCAAATCAGGAAATTTTTCCTGCAACATTTGCTTGGCATAATCCACCAAACGCAAATCCCAGTCGTAGCCGCCAAGCCGCACGTCGCCATCGGTGGCCAGGGTCTTGATCGCGGTCCCTTCGAGCTGAATGACCGTGACGTCGAACGTCCCTCCGCCCAAGTCATAGACGAGCACACTCATCCGACGGCGCGCGTTTCCACTTGGACTCAGATAACCCAAGCTCTGGCCGAACGACAACGCCGCGGCCGTGGGTTCGTTGACGATGTCGATCACATTCAAACCGCTGATGCGGCCCGCGTCCATGGTCGCGTGGCGGCGGGCTTCGTCAAAGTACGCGGGCACGGTGATGACAACATCACACTCGTCCGTGAGTTTGAACGCGATATCGCGATTGAGTTTGCGTAAGATATAACCCTGGATCGCCTCGGGAGGCAGCAGGTGGTCGCCAATCGGGCGATGATAATAGGGCGAACCCATGTCGCGCTTGGCACATTCGGCGATGCGATCCATCGAAGTGGCATCCGCCTCGCGGGCGGCTTTGCCGACGATCACTTGCTCGTCCTCAAATAGGACGACGCTGGGGGTGAGCGTCTCGCCTTCGGCATTGGGCAGAACCTTGGTTTCGCCCTCGGCGGTGAGATACGCGACCACGGAATTGGTGGTGCCCAGGTCGATACCAACAGCGATATTGCGGGCCACGCGCGCACTCCTCGCGAATGATTGCCGTGTGCAATCAACGTGCATGTGTTCTCGCCCGACAATTCTGTTCTTGGAAGGTATTGAGTGTAATTCATCGGGGCGGAAGATTCTAGCAGCGAATTTTTGAGAACGGAATAGCTCTGACCTGATCGGATAGGCAATCCAGAGCGTGGACCGCGACCACCGGTCGCGGCTTTATGATGGAATCAATGCCACCCCGCCACGACCTCTTTCGTTTGCTCA
>JBGTMM010000609.1:0-11084 GCA_041743635.1 Bythopirellula sp. | reverse complement strand
GTTGCGACATGCCCAGCAAACGGTCGACCACGCTCGTGACGCCGAGCGAAAGTATCGCATCAACGTGATCCCAGAGTTTCCATTCGTCGAGCACCTTGGTCGCCTTGCTGCGGGTGCGGCGGCTCAAGCGTTCGGCAAACCGGTCGAGGAACGGATTGAAATCGTCGTATTCGATAACGAAGGAGCGATTGTTTTCGTTGCGGCGATTGAATTCTTCGATTTGCGAGCTCACTTGCATCCGCATCGCCGTTTTGCCGGCCCCCTTTTCGCCGAAGACAATCGATGTGCCGGGGTTCGCGGGATCGCCGTACACTTTGTCCCAGTTTGGATGGAACGTGCTGGTGCGGCAACGGCCTTGAAACACGGGGTCGGTTTGCGCGTCCTCATCCGCGAACGGATTGGTGGCCATGCCGTGGTGGTCGAAAAATTCGTGGAGATTCATGCCGGGCCGTGGGTCTTGCGGGCGGATTCTAGTGTCCCTCAAGTATAGTTTGCCAGAGGGCCAATGTGACGGCCCAAACGCCCGGGGATTATAATCCCCGGACTTGGCGTGGGATGACAGTGCGCGGGGCACGGAATAAACTGACGATAGGGAAGGGGGCTGCCTGTTTTAGGCCGAATTGTGAGCGCAATGAAAGTTGATCCAAAATACGGCTCCTACCCCTGGTGGCCCGAGAATGGCAACGAGTGGGTTCATCCCGAGGATGTGGAACTGGCTCGACAGATGATTCCCAGTGCGCGGGTGTTTTGCCGCGATGGCGAACAAGGGCCTTTCGTGGTGCTGCACTACGGGGACGTGCGACTACGCGTGATGCGCACTCTGTGGCAAGAAGTCGCGTGGGAAGGATTTGAAATCGGCGATTGGGTCGAAGTGCTCTCGCGCGGCTATCGCAACACACCACGCACGGCGGTCATTAAAGAAATCACTTGGGACGGCAACGCGCGAGCGCTGCGCTATCAAGTAGCGGAGAACGACGTATTGGTTCCCAGTTTCTATGAGGCCGACGATCTGCGGCACGTGGAACCGACGCGCACATAAAAGACGCTAAGCCGCAAGCGGCCGCTCGCGGCTTAGCGTTCATCATTGAAAATCGTGCGGCCGTGGATTTGCGACTAGAGGTTTCCCCGAAATCGATGATGAATCAATCGCCGCGCTTCACACGGCCGCACCCATGAAATGTAATGAGGCGCTCCAGGGGATGCAACTAATTTGTCGCAAATTTTCCGCAAATGATTCAGTGGTGCGCTAGCAAGGTAAAGAGCCACAAAACGCCCAGGGATTGCAATCCCTGAGCGTTGGCGATGTTCAAAAATTGCACACTATTTTTCGGCATATTTGCCGTCTTCCAGGCCGAGTTTTTTCATCTTTTTGTAGAGCGTCGTGCGGTTTACACCCAGAGAATCCGCTGTTGCATTGCGATTCCAATTGTTCGATTCGAGCACGTCCAAAATAATCTGCCGTTCCGGTTCCTCAAGAGCCTCCTTGAGCGTTCGGCTGCCAACGCGCGACATGCTCATTGTCGGACCACCGGCGATTTCGCGCGGGAGATCGGCTGGTACGATCACATCCCCCTTGCCCAATAGCACGGCCCGCTCGACCACATTTTGCAGTTCGCGGATATTGCCCGGCCAGGGGTAGCATTCCAGCGCCAAGAGTGCCTCGTCGCTAAAACCCTTGACGGGGCGGTTGGTGTCCTCACGCAACTCAGCTAGGAAAGTCTGCGCGAGTAGCGGAATATCGCTCCGCCGTTCTCGCAATGCGGGGAGTTCCACATTAATGACGTTAATGCGGTAATACAAATCTTGGCGGAAGCGACCCGCGGCAACCGCTTGGGCCAGGTCTTCGTTCGTGGCCAAAATCACGCGGACGTCGACCTTAAAAGTTTTCGAGCCCCCGACTTGCTCGAACTCAAGTTCCTGCAGCACGCGGAGCAGCTTCACTTGCATCGCGGGGCTGGACGTACCGATTTCGTCAAGGAAAATCGTCCCGCCGTTGGCCTGCATGAACTTTCCAAGCTTATCACCGATGGCACCCGTGAACGAGCCAGCGACGTGACCAAACAGTTCACTCTCCAGCAAATTCTCGGGCAGCGCTCCGCAGGCGACTTCGACAAACGGCTTGCCGCTGCGGCCACTTTGGCGGTGAATCGCGCGGGCGATCATCGACTTGCCCGTGCCGCTCTCGCCGCTGATCAGCACCGTGGCCTTGGTGTCGGCGACGCTGGTGACCATGTCGAACACGCGGAGCATCCGCGGGTCTTGGCCGACGACGCTGTCCATCGCGTAGTGCTTGTCGAGTTGCTTGCGGAGTTGGTTATTCTCTTCGATAACTTCGCGTTGCGTGAACGCCCGTTGAATCGTCATCAACAGTTCTTCGTCGATCAAGGGCTTGGTGAGATAATCAAACGCCCCGGCCCGCAATGCTTCGACCGCGGAATCGGCATCGCCGTAGCCGGTCATCAGCACGACGTTCGCTTGCGGGTAGTTGCGGCGAACCTGCTCCAAAAGATCGAAACCGTCGCCATCCTGCAGGCGAACATCCACGAGCAGCAGCTCGTAGGTCTTGCGGCGCAGTTTTTCGAGCGCGTCGACGAAGCCATTCGAAGTGTCGACTTGCAGGTTTTGACTGCGAAGCCAATCGGCCATCGACTCGAGAACGTGGCGGTCGTCATCAACCAACAACAAAGAACGTTGCGACATGGTGCGAGATACTCCCGGCGTAAAGCGCTGGGCCCAAGATGGATTATTGGCCAACCCGGAATCCCCAACGCGAATGTTTGCTCTGCAGCAACCCATGTGCGAGCCGCGGCGGCGGATCTTGCCGACCGCAAAGCTCGTGAAACGGTGTGCTGGCGCTGGGGAGAGGCGCAAACAGGCAACTACCGGTGGGGAGATTTCACCATGGACTGTCGTTAAATATCTACGTTACGCACGGCGAGTCGTCAAAAATTCGACTCATGTGAATACCACAACGCAGGTTGCTGGTAGCGGTTGTAGCGGTTAGCCGCGACGCAACGCGTCGCACGGCCGTGTGTTTCGTTGAAACCCGGCTCAATTAGCCCGCGGATGGGCCTTTTCGTAGGCCAGGCGGAGATTGTTGGTGCTCACGTGCGTGTAGATTTGCGTCGTCACCAGGCTTTTGTGCCCGAGAAGTTCCTGCACGCTGCGGATGTCGGCCCCGCGATCCAACAGATGCGTGGCGAAACTGTGCCGCAGAGTGTGCGGACTAGTGCGGCCATCGAGGCCCGCTTCGCGCAGGTATTTTTCGAGCATCCGGCCCACGCTTCGAGTGGTGAGCCGCGTTCCCAGGCGATTCACGAACACGGGGGCCTGGCGGCCTTGTTTTTCCGTCTTTGTCACCTTGCGCACGGGAAGCCAAGCTTTCAGTGCCTTGGCGGCGAACGAACCGAGCGGGGCGAGCCGTTCCTTGCGACCCTTGCCGCGGACTTTCAGAATCCCCTGCGGAAAATCGAGATCCCCGTCGTTAAGGTCCACCAGCTCACTCACGCGCAGGCCACCGGAATAAAGCGTTTCGAGAATCGCACGATCGCGCAGCGCCATCGCGGCGTCACCCTTGGGCGCGCCGAGCAGCGTGCCGACTTCGTCCGTGGAAAGAAAGTGCGGCAACTTGTGCGACTTTCTGGGATTGCGTAGCGCCGTGGCGGGATTCGTTTTCGCCCAGCCATCGCGTTGACCAAAGCGGTAGAAACTGCGGAGCGACGCCAACTTGCGGGAGATGGAAGCTTTGGCGTAACCTGCGTCGTGCAGCGCCGAGAGGAACCCGCGTAGTTCCACCGACGTGATCGCCGCCGGCTCGGGGCAACTGCCGTCCGTTTCGCTAAAATACTCGGCAAACGCGGTGAGGTCTTCGCGGTAGCTCTTGAGTGTGTACGGCGATGCGCCCCGTTCAATCTGCAGATGCCGCAAGAATTGACCGATCTGGCGTTGCATTAATAAATGTCATTCTGAGGGGAGTTCCACGACCCGAAGAATCTAGCTTCGGTCGTTACACGTTTTCCATGCGAATGGTAATGCGAACCAGATCCTTCGGTCGCCAAGGCTCCCTCAGGATGACCCCAGCGCTAAGCCGCAAGCGGAGGAGCTTCTTACTCTTCAAAATCTAGCGGCTGGGCCAGTGAGATGCGATTCTTGGGTTTGGCGGTTTCGCTGCCCATGTGGCGGATCTTCTGGCTAAGCACCGCGGCGTCGTACCAACTGAAGCTTAGTTGCGGATTCGACGCGAAACGACCGAGCACGCGCAAGGCCTCGGCCCGCTGTGAATCGTCGTACAAAAAGATATAACGCTCTTGGCCTTTGACCAGGGCTAACACATTGATGTCGTCATCGTTCACAGTGGCAGCTCTCCGTGCGGCAGCGCGGGGGGGATGCTCTGCGTCCATAGTGCCGGTCCATGGCAGCAGGGACAAACTCAGTCGCTTGTCGGGCAAGGGTCATTGCCCTGGGCAGTCGGGCCGAGCCTCCAGGCTCGGTAGGAAATCTCATTCCGGCGAGAACGATTTCCTTAGCCTCTATCGGCTTTCCGGCCAGCGCCACAACACACGCGTTTTGCGAGCCCCTCCGCGCGCTGACAGCATCTCGCTGATGTGCATGTGACAGCAGAAGCGGACGAAGTCGTCACTGCGTTGCAGGTAAGCCTGCCAGCCACCAAACCGCGCATCGTCTCTATGATAAACATAGCCTTTTAATGCTTCAGTCATGTCGCGATCGGTGCCGCGATAGATGCGCGTATGAACCAGCACCGGTCCATTGTGAGGCAGGCACGCAGGCCGTTGGCCTTGTGGTAGAGGCGGAGAGAAGCAGGATTCATTAGGTCCAGTGAGAGGCATTGTGTCGGTTGTGTCGAAGCTTTCAGTTGTCATGTCTGATTCGCTCGTATCGACTGTAGCGGCACTGCGTGTATGTTTTGCTGCTGGCGTCGGATCAGTCAGAGGCAACTCTTCGATCGCCTCGACAAGTCGCAGCTCATTCCACACGCCAGCATTGGATCCTTCTTCAAGCATTTCCTCTCCGGATTCCAGTTCGTAAGTCTCTTCTGAATCTTCCGGAGGAGTGGCTCTTTGCGGTGCCTTCAGTGACGGCGCTGGCAGCGGTTGGCACATTTCATCGCACGCTGGCGATTGACCCGCCAGTTGCGCACGGGCGACCGACATCTTCGCTTCATAAACCAGCGAGTCGGGAATGAATTCCTCGTCCGGCGTATGCCAAGGCAAGCCGTAACCGGCGGGGATCTCGTGGTAGCCAGGATTAGCCGTGTACCATTCCACCCTCAGGCCGAGCCGCGGTGGATAGTAGGGCGAGTAATCGGTGACGGCGCCCACGATCACGGCGTCGACTCCCAAGAGCTCGGCGAGTCGTCGCGCTTCGCCGGGACCGCCCAGTTCGATGCGGTGCATGATGATGGCTTCTTCGACCACACCGACCGGCACGACTTCAAAGCCGGGCGTATCTTGCAATTCCGCGAAATACGCCATCGCGATTGCCCGACCATCGACGGTTGGTTCGTCGCTTTGATTGAAGAAGGGGGCGACGGCGACGCGGCTGAGTTGCGGAAAGGGATTGCGAATGACGGGGTCGTGGCTAATTTGAGGCAGCACCAAACTGCAGCCGCTTCCAGCGAGCAACAATCCGCAAGTCAGGAGTAAGAAAAGCGTGCCACGCATGCTGGGCAACAATCCCAATGAAAGGTAGCCCCCCTTTCAAATGGGCACGGCGCGGCGCAAGACCCCGCAGTGTTGTCGGTATCTTCGGCAGAAAAGGTAAAGTCGCTGTAAGAAAACGTGGGGAATCGCACAAAGTGCAGGCGTTGCTAGCGAAATTTCCGCGTAGCGCCGGGACTTGTCCCGCTCTTGCCGATGCAAGCAGCGGCGCTCCAGAATTGCTACAATACCCCCCATGTTTCATTGGGATCAGGGTCTGTTTCTCACGAGGGCTGGGCTAGCACTCGATGTCACGCGCCGACAGAAAGTCGGCTTCGTGTCACATGCGCATGCCGACCACATTGCCCGCCATGAATTGGCCCTTTGTACGTCGGCCACCTCACGGCTTTATCAGCATCGCTTGGGACTCAGGCGTACGACTGAATTGCCACATCGCCAGCCGATTTCGTTTGGCCCGCTGACACTCACCACCTATCCGGCCGGGCATTGCTTGGGATCGGCCATGCTGCTGGCAGACGATGGCGAGAAGCGGCTATTGTTCACGGGCGATTTCAAATTGGGTCCATCCGCCACGTGTGAAGAGGCCGAACTGCCGCGGGCCGACATTCTGGTGATGGAGTGCACGTTTGGCAGACCTAAATACCGCATCCCGCCGCGGGAAGATGTGATCGCCGAGTTGCTCTCGCTCGTTCGCAAAACCTTGGGCGAAGGCCGCACCCCGGTGATTCACGCCTATGCCCTTGGCAAATCGCAAGAGGTGACGAAGATTCTCACGCTCGCGGGCATCCCCGTCCAGCAGCATCCCGACATTTTTGCGGTCAGCAAGGTGTATCGCGAGTGCGGGATGGACTTGGGCGAGGTGTCGGAGTTCAACGGGAAACTCAAGCCCAATCATGCGGTCGTCACCTTACCGCGGGGCATGAAAAATTTTCGCATGTCCGGCATTCAGTATCCCGTGAGCTTTTTGGTCAGCGGCTGGGCCATGGATGCCGGCGCGAAATATCGCTACGGCGTCGACTACGCCCTGCCCCTGTCAGACCACGCTGACTTCGATCAACTGTTGGAAACGGCCGAGCGCGTGGGGGCGGGGGAGATTTACTGCACGCATGGCCCAACAGAGTTCGTCGGCCACTTGCGCGCCGCCGGCTTCAATGCCCATCCAATCACGGGGCGTTTCCAAATGCGTATGTTCTAAAGCCGCTTGTGGCTTAGCGGCCACTTTTCATAGCGCTAAGCCGCAAGCGGCTTGGAAATCTGTAGTGGTTGCTCCGTTTGCTAGCAAACGGAACGGTCCGCTTATGCGGTTTGTAGCGGGTGAGCACAACGACTCGCGCGCGATGGTAGCGGTTTTGTTGATTCCCCGTCTGCGTGATTGTCGAATCACAATCACGAGGTGCGTCCCCGCCGGGGTTGCGCACTGCCCCCGCAATCGTTCATCCAGGGAAGGTTGAACCGATGCCCCACCTCCGTTTGCTGCGCCGCCGTCGCCGCCGACTCCAACGCCTCGCGTGCTTCTTGCACCTGTGGGTCGGTTGCGCACTGCTGTTCTCAGGTTCGCAGAGCCAAGCCGTGGAGCTCGAGGCACTTGGCAATGAGTCGGTGAGCGCAGAGTCGCAGTCGTGTGATCGCTGGGTTCTCGCGCCTCATGCCGAGCATCTTTTGGTGACGGAACACGCGAAGGTTTTGGCGGCCAGTGAAACACAACGGGTGCCTTCGCGGTATTGGCAATTCTCCGACGATACGCGGCTGGTGTGTTTGCCCGGTATCGATGAGGCGGCAGAGACGGATGTGGAACTGGCTATTCCCGCTGAGCCGGAAACTCCGGGCGCTGACGCTTCCGGCTCGCCGACCGAAAATGTCGCGTCCAAACAGCGCCGCGCCATCGAGGACCCGGTGTATCCGGAGCACTCCCCCGAAGAACGGCAACTGCTGGACTTGATCAAACGCGAAACTCTCGCTGCGACAACCGGCGTTCCCACCGATGCCAAGCTTGATCTGGAATGCCGCGAAAAAATCGCCGCGGCCTACGCGCTCAGCCAACGCGGAGCCGCCTACGCCGCTCGGCAGGAATTAATCGCCGTCTTGCGCTTGATCTCGCAAGCCAAAGATTCCCGCGAAGGAACCCGCTCGCGCACCGAGGGTCTTGCCGCGGGTTTGCGAGCTCTGGAAGAGGCCGAGGATTTCTCGCCCCCCGGTTCGCAGCTCGAAGCCGACATGCAGCTCGAAGTGGTCTGCGCCGCGCATCGCACGCCACTCGCCCGTGAGATGAATCTAGCCACAACGCTCCCCGCGCAGATGATGGAACGCTACCACCGCTACGCTCAAATCAAACTCGCTGTCGCGGTGGCCGGTGAACCCGCCGGATCGATGGCCTTGTATTCGCTCGGCAAGTTATGCAGCCAACTCGCTGCCACGGAAGCCGAAGAGCACCCTCTCGCCACCCGGGGGGCCGTCGCCTTCCAACAAGCCGCGCTCTTGGCCCATAATGCAAACTATCTTGCCGCGCATGAGTTGGGTGTGCTCTTGGCCGAGACCGGGCATTATCCCGAGGCACAGCACCTGCTTTCGCAAGTCGCCGCCGAGCAGCCCAACGCCGTCGTGTTACGCAACTTGGCCCGCGTGCAGGACGAACTGGGGCAACATGGCGAAGCGCTCAATAGTCGCCATTCAGCCCAAATGCTGGCCCAGCAGGGCCGAGGACCGAAGCCGAATGTCGCCTGGGTCGCGCCGCAAGATTTCTCACGCAATCAAATGAACACTTTCACGCCGCAAGTTGCCACCCGCCCGGCGGCACCCTCGCAATCTGCCCCTGCCGTCGTCTGGCGTTAACCCAATCTATTGTTATGAGATCACAACTTCGAGAACTCCTGTTCGTGTTGACCCTTTCGTGCGTGTGTGCCGTGGCTAGTCACGCGCAGTGCGTGAACCCCGCGGCCCCGCATCCGATTTGGGCCGTTGACAGCACGGCGGGCGGCGGCTGTGGCGAAGTTGGTTGGAAAGCTCGTGATTTTGTCGATTGGCAATCGTATGCCCAAGGGGAATACGTGGGGCATGCCCGCACACCGCATGTCCCAGAATACCGCATTCGCGTCGACGATCAGATTGCGTTTGTGTTTCGACTCACACGCGAAGAGACCGCCGCGCCGTATGAACTGCAAGTCGGCGACAAGATTCGCGTTGAATCTCTCACCGGCGACAGCACCCCCAGTTCAGGAGAAAGAGAGGCTGGCTCGGGCGATCGCATCCAACGCGAGCTCGAAGTGCAGCCCGATGGCACGATCACGCTCCCCCTGTTGGGACAAGTCCGTGCCGCACGTATGACCATCGACGGCCTGCGGCAGCAACTCGATGAGCGCTATGAAAAATATTACAAAGTCCCCGCGATGACGGTCACGCCGATCAAGGTCAATACGCGCCTTCTGGACCTGATCGCTTCGGTCGATGCACGGCAAGGTGTGGGTGGCATAAATCTCAAGCTGACTGTCACTCCGGCGGGAAAGATTTACATGCCGGGCATTGGTTCGTTGTGCGCTCAAGGTCTCACTCTCGAAGAACTGAGTGATGAGATCGACGCCCGCTACGACGCCACAATTCCCGGCGTGGACGTGACCCCCGTGCTCGAACAGCGCGCACCCCGCTTTGTGTATGTGCTCGGAGAAGTCGGCAAGCCGGGCCAGTTCACACTCACCGGCCCGACAACGCTCATGGGAGCGATCGCGATGGCCGGCGGCTGGACGCCGGGTGCCAACTTGCGGCAAGTCGTCGTTTTCCGCCGCGGCGAAGATTGGCGGCTCATGGCCACCATGCTCGACATCAAGGGCGCCCTCTACGGCCGCCGCCCCGCCCCCGCCGACGAACTCTGGCTCAACGATTCCGACATCGTCGTCATCCCCAAGACGCACATCCAAGCGACCGACGAATTCATCGGCCAATATTTCACAAAGGGCCTCTACAGCCTGTTCCCACAGTTCGCCTTCGGGCAGTTTAATTTCGATAACTTCCGCACGATCGCGATTGAATAATCGAACAAACGCGAGTCGGATGCGTCAACTCCCGGAATTCCCCCGCATTCTCGCGCGGGTCTCCGTAGGCGACTCGACTAGGCGAGCGGGTACCAGTCCGCTACCGCAACGCGGTTGCATCACCGTAGCCTAGGGTTGCATCAATGTGAGCCCTGCGAACTTTGATGCTACCCTGGGTCAGAATCAACCAATACCCCGCGGCCGAGCAATACACATCGTGTACCGAACCAACGTCACCGAGGACGCCAAGCGAATTCTTCGCCGGTCGTACCGAAGTGACGCGTGGTAAGAGAGAACCGGTGCTGTGCCATCGGCGGCACTACTGGGCAAGCCAGCAATGGCACCCGGAATCCGGCGAACAAGCAGGTGGGTTAGGGAAATATATGCGGGGGTTCACCACAAACGGCAACACCTTTATAATCAAGGATTCCGCAAATCCCCCTGTTTATAGTTACTGGCTCTTTTCCCTATGGCAAAACCGATTACTCCGCAGTATGTTGAGGTCGCAAATCCAAACACGGAGTGGAGGTCCGGCCCATGGGGCTTGATGTTGCGAACCCGTGGAATCGTACTTTGGGTACTGTCCAATTACGGGGCCGCCGCCGTCACTTGGCAGTACTCTATCCCCGTCGGCGTTTCCTTCGCTATTGTCGGCACGATTTGTGCACCGGTTTTGTACTACACACGCCGCATTTACATAAGGCACCTGAAATCCGAGCGGTTGCATCACCGATTTTGCCATCAGATACGAGATGGCGTGAATGAGTTGTGCTCCCGTTGGCCGCATGAGGACCAAGCATTTGCAAAATTTGAAGCTTTCAACAAAATGGTGGCAGATACGGTCGCCGATTTTTTTCGTGAGTTTAAGGGTTGCCAGGAATATACTTGCTCCATTCGCTTGGCCTGTTTAGATGATCCCGACAGTTTAAGCGGCAAGGAGTATGTGACAATTGCGAGATCGAACGGTCTTGACCTACACCGATGGCAAACCAGCGTACCGATACCAGCTAACAAGGGTCTTCCAGCTAAACTCATGTCGAAAGACTACGTCGGGGTCTTTATAATTAATTGCATTCAAGAAGCGATAAAAACAGGGGATTATTTCGAGACTGTTAACGATAGAAAAACTGACGTTAAGTCGGTCATGGTTGCGCCGGTAAACGGATGGGAAAACGGCCAAAGAGTTATGGTAGGCATGATTTCCATCGGTTGCGAGAATAAATGTGGATTCAGCCCGATCGACTCTGAACCTTTGAAAGCTTTTGCAGACTTTTTAGGACTTATTTATCCGATATTGATTGGTGCGTTGACAGGTAAACCACGGGCTAACTTTACAAGTGCATTAGCTGGCCCCCATTCTATGCGGATTAAAAAGGGAAGTAAT
>JBGTMM010000608.1:0-3292 GCA_041743635.1 Bythopirellula sp. | reverse complement strand
CGAGCAAACGCTGGCGGCTGCTGAGCGGTTCCGATTTACTACCCGATGTCGTCGAAGGAGTTCAATTTACCGACGGAGTCAAACCCCAAGAAGTCGCCGCCTGAAAAAATTCCTCGTCCACAACAATTGACCATATCTCTCGAGGAATCCGATATTTCGACCGTTGTGACCGGAGCCGAATTGCTAAAGATACTAGTGTTAACATATACACCACCACCATCGCTCGACGAATGGTTCTCGGTGACCGTGGAACCAAGTAAGCGAAACACAGGATCAACGTAGGGAGCCTCGTGAGTGAACCCCTGCATATCAAAAGCGACTCCGCCACCGTTGCCTGACGCATAATTGTTTCTCACGACACACTCTTCGAGGGTCAGAAGTTCCGTAGACGAAATGGCACCTCCAGCGTCTCCAGAGACATCCCCTCCGGTGAGAGTGAGACCCTTGATCGTCGTCATCGCCAGCGGGGGATCAAAAAAAGGGTTACCGGGCCGAGTAATCTTGAAGATGCGAAAGCCGTCGCCGTTGCCGACCGTTTGATCCAGGCCGCCCCCGGCGTTAATGGTGAGGCCGCCCGAGAGCATCGAGGCGTCGATGGTGAGGGATTTGGCGAAAGCAATCTCGCCCAGGCTGGGCAGAAGGTTGATGGTTTGGCCATTGAGGGGCTGTGCGAAGTTAATTGTTTCGCCGTCGGGGGCTCGTAACACCGCATCACGAAGTGAAACACTACCGTCATTGATGCTACCGTCAGTGAAATCAAGTGGAGTATTGACCGTGATCGAGAGCACTCGCCGATCTTCGAGCGGCTCGATCCACAGGCGGCGGGTGAAGGGGCTCCGGCGATTGCCTTTTTTTCGCTTCTTCTTCTTCTGTGTAAATCCAAGCTTTGTGGCAATAGCACTCCAAGAGCTAAAAAAGCTGCGCATGTCTAGTTCCTTCTAAAGTGTATTTGTGACTTGTCTGAAATATAGTGTCGGAATATGGTCTGAAGAAGATAGCCAAGTGTTTTCTTAAACGTTGATATTGTTGCGGTTTCGTATTCTGCGAAGGTGTATCAGGACGCTAGTAATGCTCAATCCGAATAGAACCGCTGCGTTTGGTTCAGGAATACTCACGACGCGAAAACCGAGAAAGTTGCCGGAAAACGTCGGTGGAATGCCGATACCGGTGTGTGATGCCAACAGGACATTTGATGCGGTGCCCCAAGAGCCACCAGCTATGGTTCGCTGTTCAGTCGCAATAGTGTTGATCCGATCGAATGCCGTCTCATTCCACTCATCTACATTGCCTCCCTGCCCAACCGTTCCGTGGGGACTCAACAGTCCGACATCGGTGATGTCATTCGGCCCCGGATTTAACGCGCCATCGAAGAATACCGCGTCGAAATCTTGATCATCGACAGAATCAATTCCATCGGGGATGTTATTACTGCCGGTCGGGTAGTCGTAATACAACCCCGCAACTGGATCGTAATACGCCGCCTTGTGCCACTCGTGGACGCTGGGCAAAAAGTATTTGGCCAAGGTGTTGCGGAACAAGTTCGCCGGATCGTAGCCGAGATCACTTGGCTGCCACAACTGGAACGTGCCACTAGCATTAAACATATAGGCCGGCGTGTGGCCTTTGCTCTCGTTAAGCCAGTTCACGAATGTCGCCGCTTCGTACCAAGTAATGCTGGTGGCCGGTTTGTCAGGGCCGCGGGTGTCTTTCATGATGCCAAGCCCGCCCATGACATTCGCCTTCTCGATCATCTGCTCGGAGATTTCAAACTTCCCCATGCGATAGCGATACGCCACCGCCCCCGCCGGATTGGGAGGATCGTCACGCGCGTTCCCCGGATCGCCGATGGAAACAAATTCGATATTAAAGGTGTTGAGGCCGCTGCCAAAGGTGTCGGCATAAACGCTTGAGTAAGGTATTGCCGACAGCATAACAGCTAAGGAAAGACAAGCGGAGAAATATTTTCGGTTCATGATGCGTTCCTCGGCACGAGACTGCGTAATCAGCGTGATCCCATCTTAAGCGGCGAGGGCATAAACCGCAACATTTGGGCCCGTAAAGGTCAAACCCTTGAGACGGGATGGAAAAGGGATGCAAAAGGGGACATCTAACTTTTATTCAAAACAAAGTAGAATGTCCCCTTTTATTTCCCCATGATCTAGTTCCCTCTAAGTCTGGTGATTTGTGATGAAAGTATAAATTCAGTGTGAAGGGATTTTTTGGACTTATATCCCCCTCGAAAGTCGAGCACGACGAGACATCGCAAAGAGACTGATAAAACCCATTAGCATGGCTGTGCTAGGTTCGGGAATGCTGGCAACGCGAAACCCAACGCCGAGGTGACCGATGTTAGGAAAACCGCCGCTTCTGCTGGTAACGGAAAGTCCCGAAGTTAAGACATCCCAAAACCCACCTCGGCCCCCTCGAAGGCTAAGGGTTCCATCATTCATTAGGTCAAATTCCGTTTCTTCCCACTCTGCGACGTTCCCTCCCTGGCCCATCGTTCCATAGCGACTCAAGCCCCCAGCATTCATGATGTCGGCCGGTCCAGTAGCGAGATCTTGTCGATAAACTGCCGTGCCAGGGTCGTTGCCGCTCGCTACCGCTGTTGGCGGCGTGTTGCTTGCCGTGGGGTAGTCGTAGTAGATACCGGCCACTGGATCGTAGTAAGCAGCCTTGTACCATTCATCGACGCTAGGCAGAACGTACTTGGCCAAACTGTTGCGGAAGAGGTTCCTGGAGTTGTAGCCCGCGTCGCCCGGCTGCCACAATTGAAACTCGCCGTTGTCGTCGAACTTGTATGCCGGAGTGCGGCCTGTACTCTCATTGAGCCAATTGACAAACCGCGCCGCTTCAATCCAATCAACACTCGTAGCCGGTTTGTCGGGACTGCGAGTATCTTTCATGATGCCAAGCCCGCCCAAGGCGTTCGCCTTCTCGATCATTTGCTCCGAGATTTCAAACTTCCCCATCCGGTAGAAATACGGCACCGAACCGGCCGGATTGGGAAAGCCCGTGGTATCGGCCGGATTTCCCGGATCGCCGATCGGCACGAACTCAATCTCGAACGAGTTGAGGCCAGTGCCAAAAGTATCGGCGGGTAAACGACTAGCAAGCATGCCGTAGAGGAGCACGGCAGCACAGAATAACGGTATAAGCAGCTTCACGGTCCACCTCACTTTGCCTAAGTACCGTAGTTTAAGGGGGGGGGCACATGTCAAGAAGAATGTAGCAAAATTTATTCTACCACACCGAAACATTCCCCGCGTCTTCTACTCCCGATTCGTGGTCA
>JBGTMM010000607.1:0-5113 GCA_041743635.1 Bythopirellula sp. | reverse complement strand
TGGCTGCCAAATAGGCGCCAAATAGAGCGATCGACGCTTAAAAAATTGTGCTTTGACCCCCACATCGGTGTTGACCGCTGTGGGGGTTTTTATTTTGCTTAGGGTTCAAAAATCCCCCTCCCTCGCAGGGAGGGGCTAGGGTAGGGTTGGTCGGAATAGTCGCCGAGCCGACCCCTCCCCTAACCCCTCCCCAGAGTACTGGGGTGGGGGATCAATTCAGGGATGAAGCCCCTTCGGTCGGATGATGGTGCCACGATGGCCAAATTTGAACCTCCTCGTACGGATCCGCAGCGCCCCGCGCCTCCCGCGCAGCAGCCGCCTCGTAAACCGGCGTCTCCCCGCCCTGTCGGTGAAGTGGGCTGGCACCCCGCTTGGCGGTGGCTAGTGAGCTTGTTGATTGTGCTGCATCTGCTGGCCGTGTTCTGCGCGCCGTGGGATCTCTCGACGCAGGCCGCGCTGCCGCCCGGTTTCACGCCTCCGACCGATAATCTCGGTCGACAGCTACCACCGGCCGCGGATGCCAACATTTGGCAGGAACCGATCGTGCCACGAACTTTGCGAGGTTGGTTCTTCCGCCATTACCTCAACTTGCTGTACCTGAATCACGGTTACGAATTTTTTGCCCCCGATCCCAACGGAAGCCATTTGATCCGTTATCAAATTCGCGATAGCGGGGGGCGCGAAGTGGCTGGCGGGCAGTTTCCCGATCTTAAATCGCAGTGGCCGCGACTCTTGTATCATCGACACATGATGCTCGCCGCGCAAACCGGCGACATGGGCGAGGAATCGGGCCGACATTACGCGCAGCATTTGCTCGCCGTGAATGGCGGGCAGTCGATCCGCATGGAGTGGATCATCCATAAATTGCTTGCGCCGCGTGATGTGAAAAACGGCACGAAGCTGGATGCTCCCGAGACGTATCAAGTGCTCGCCAATATCCAAGAAGTCGCTAAGCCCGCTAGCTCAATAAATTCGGGCGAGCAACCGATCGCGCTCCCTCCCACCGAAGGAGGCCGGTGATGGGAGTTTTCGCCGACACACGCGGTTACTTTGCCGAAATGTGGCAAGCCTGGAACCGCTTTTGGTTTCAATCGACCGATCCCGCGACGCTCTGCCTCATCCGCTTGCTCGCCGGCACGCTGCTGTTTTACACGCATTTTGTGTGGTCCTTGGATTTGCAGGCCTTTCTCGGCCAAGAAGGTTGGCTGCCGGTGGAATACATCCGCCGCGTGCAGGGGGAGCAATGGTCGGTGTGGAGCGTGTTTTTCTGGATCAAGCCGGGCTGGCTGCTGTGGTGCGTGCATATCATCGCGCTGTTGGTGTTTTTCTGTTTGATGATCGGCTTGTTCAGCCGCACGATGGCGGTGCTCGCGTTTTTGTTCGCCGTGTCATATGCCCATCGCGTCAGCCCGGGGGCGTTTTTTGGGCTTGATAAAACCAACTGCATGTTGGCGCTTTATCTGATGTTGGGGCCGTGTGGTGCGCGGTATTCGCTCGATTCCGTCGGGCGACTGCGACGGGGCAACACGACGCCAATCGCGCCCAGCACCGCGGCGAACCTGGCGATTCGCTTGCTTCAAGTGCATCTCTGCATCGTTTACTTTTTCTCCGGCCTCGCCAAATACACCGGCGAGAATTGGCACGCGGGCACCGCCGTCTGGTGGGCCTTAGCCAATCAAGAATATCAATCCATCGACATGACTTGGCTCGGCAACTGGCCGGTGCTTGTCGCGTTGGCGTCCCACGCCACTGTGTTCTGGGAATTATCCTATTGGGCGCTGGTGTGGAACCGCTTCACGCGGCCGTTGGTGTTATGGATGGCCGTGTTCGTTCACGGCGGGATCGCGCTCTTCATGGGAATGATCACCTTTGGCGCAGCGATGATCATCGCGAACCTCGCATTCCTCACTCCACAAACGGTCAGGCGCTGGTTCGACCCCCTCGCCAACCGCGTAGCTCTGATGCTCGGCGGCTCGAAATAATCGCTTGCGGTTTCGCGGGGCAAACGTGAAGTGCTAGAATCCACTCATGGATTCACCTGCAATGAAACCACGGCTCGCGATCACCATGGGAGATGCCGCCGGCGTGGGCCCCGAAGTGATCGTCCGCGCTTGGAACGATTCGCGCGTGCACGAAGTGGCCGATCTTGTTGTCCTCGGACATCCGGAAGTTTTGCGCAAAGCCATTGCACTGGTGGGTGCCGACATCAAAATCGCAGACGCGCATAAAAGTTCTGACCCGCAGACAATTCCCTGCTTACCCGTCGGTAGCGATGACGTACTCGACGTGCCACATGGCCAAGTCGACGGCCGCACGGGCCACGCGGCTTACGAAGTGGTGATCCGCGCGATCGACGACACCCTGGCCGGCAATTTTGATGGAATCGTGACGGCGCCGCTGAGCAAGGCCGCTCTCCATGCCGCCGGCCATTTTTATCCGGGGCACACGGAATTGCTCGCCGAGCGGTGCGGCGTGAGCGATTTCGCCATGATGCTCTATTTGCCAACGCATGAATTGGCAAACTCGCGCGCGGGATTGGGCGTGGCGCACGTGACGCTGCACATGGCACTCCGCGACGTGTTTGCGAATCTAAGCACAAGTGCGATTTTGGAAAAGTGTCACCTTGCGCAGCGCGTGATGAGTGCAGGCTTAGGGCTGGACTCGCCGCGCATCGGCGTGTGTGCCCTCAATCCGCATGGCGGAGAAAGCGGCCTCTTCGGTGATGAAGAATCGCGGCTCATCGCCCCCGCCGTCGAACACGCGCGGGCCGTGGGAATCGACGCAGCGGGGCCATTTCCGACCGACACGCTGATGGTCCGCGCTCGCGACGGCGAGTTCGACGCCATCGTGGCGATGTATCACGATCAAGGTCACATCGCGCTCAAACTCTTGGGCATGCACCGCGCGGTGAACATCACGCTGGGCCTGCCGATTGTCCGCACCAGCGTCGCCCACGGCACCGCGTTCGATCGCGCCTGGCAAGGCACCGCCGAAGCGAGCGGCATGGTCGCGGCGATTATCACCGCGGCGCAGTTGGCACTGCGAACGCCGTGAGCCGGGTCGTCCCGACCCCGATTGGCAACGAATATCTTGCCCCAACTACAATGGGTATGGTAGGATTCCGTTATGAGTCCCTTGCAGCATGTCATCGATTCGCTCCAGACCCTTGATACCGAGGAGAAAGTCTTCGTGCGCAATTTGCTCAACGGAGAGATTGCGAACCAGACATCAGAAGCGCCCAATTCCAAAGCGAAGCCGTTGATTGGATTATTGGCCGATGAACCACAACTTGCGGATGAAATCTGCGAATCGGCAATGCAGGCGCGTGAGTCACGACCTCATCGGGTAAACAGTGTTTAGGTCTCTTCTCGATACCGATATGCTTTCTGAAATCATCAAGGCCATGGATTCAGGCCTTGTGCAATTAGCCACTGACTACCTTCGGGAGCATGGCTTGTTCACGTTTTCCAGCGTCACGGTGATGGAGATCGTGCGTGGATTTTTTTTGGCAAATCGTTTGGATCGACTGGAAGCATTCTTGACGTCGCTTTCAGTGAACGAAGTACTGTCGTTCACACAATCGACGGCTCAATTGGCAGGCAAGATTGATGCGGACCTGATTCGCACGGGACAACCCATCGGTCGTGCCGATCCCATGATCGCAGCCACGGCCATCGAGCATTCTCTAGAGTTGGTGACCGGTAACATCAGTCACTTTACTCGCATCCAGGATTTGGGTTACCCGCTGGAGTTGGCGAACTGGCGAAGCTCCGCTCCATAATTCTTGCAGCATGGTCGCGGCGATCGTCACCGCGGCGCAGTTGGCGGGGAGAATGTGAAAGCCCTCCCCCATTTATGCAAGACATGCCTTAATTCTCATCCGCGGAAACTCGCCAAATCACGTCGCTTGGCTCATCGGCTACTAACAGCGATCCATCGGCGGCAAAGATGACTCCCACGGGTCGTCCATAAACTTCGCTCTCGTTGGCGATAAAACCCGTAAGAAAATCTTCTGCCTTGCCTTGCGGCTGGCCCTCCTCGAATGGCACAAACGCGACTTTGTAACCCGAAAACTCAGAGCGATTCCACGAGCCACGCAAGCCAATGAACGCACCTCCACGATACTTCTCCGGGAGGTGATCGGTCTCGCAGAACGCCAGGCCTAAAGCCGCCACGTGAGATCCCAATGGCACATCGGGGATCAGGCTTTTCTTCACCAAATCAGGCCGTTGGCCGGCGAGCCGCGGGTCCTCGTTTGAGCCAAAGTAGGCGTACGGCCACCCATAAAACGCACCCTCTCGAACACTCGTCAAGTAATCCGGCACAAGTTCATCTCCCAGTTGGTCACGCTCGTTGACAGTGGTCCAAAGGGTGCCGGACGTAGGTTCCCAAGCGAGGCCGTTGGGATTGCGCAGACCCGAGGCAAAAACGCGTAACCCCGTTCCGTCCAAATTGCATTCCAAGATATTGGCCCGCAACATTTCTTCCGCCGTGCCATGCTCGGCGTGGTTACTGGCGGAACCCACCGTGATATACAACTTGGTTCCTTCAGGATTGGCGAAAATATTTCGCGTCCAATGATTGTTGTAACCTCCCGCCGGCAGGTCGAGGATTTTCATCCCAGGCTTTTTAATGCTGGTTTGCCCCTCGTGATAGGGAAATGCCATCACGGCATCGGTACACGCCACATACAACGTCTCATTGACGAACACCATGCCGAATGGCTGGTTCAAATTGGTTAAAAAAGTTTCTTGCACCTCGGGCTTGCCATCGCCATCCGCGTCTCTAAGCAGCGTGATTTTGTTGGGCGAATCACTGTCCGTCGTTTTCGATTTCTTCATTCCTTCGCGCATTTTTTCTTGCTCTTCGCGTTCCTTTTCGGGAGCGTTCTCTGGTGCCGGCGGTTTGGGCAGGGTACGCGACTGCGCGACAAGAATGTCCCCGTTAGGTAACGCATACAGCCAGCGCGGATTCTCCAAATCCTTCACGAAGGCCGCGACTTGAAAGCCAGCAGGTGCTTGCGGAGACTTTCCGTCGGGCCAGCCGATGACATCGGGATGATTGATGACAGACTCGGTCGCGTAAGGCTCAGGAAGTTCTTGAGCCGTTTGCT
>JBGTMM010000606.1:0-1860 GCA_041743635.1 Bythopirellula sp. | reverse complement strand
GTGCGGCTCAGCGACGAAACCGTCGCCCTCCGTACATTTAAGGCACTCGAGCAAGTCGGTTCCGTGTTTTACTTGCAAGAATTCATTGAACATGAAGGTAGCGATTTACGCCTGCTCGTCATTGGCGACGAAGTGCTCGGCATGAAACGACGTAATCCCACCGATTGGCGAACCAACAACAGCCGCGGAGCAACTGGCGAACGACTCGCCGTCACCAGCGAACTTGCCGAACTGGCCCACCGCGCGGCTGCTGCCGTGGGTGCCCCACTGGCAGGCGTTGCTTTGCTTCCCGCGCGCGATGGTCGGCTGCTGGCGATTGAAGTGAACGCGGTCCCCGGCTGGCGGGCCTTGGCCGCAGTCACCGGCGTCGACGTGGCGGCGAAGGTGCTCGATTTTTTTGGAAACATCTGATGCAATAGGCTTGCGTGCTGCCGGAGCGTAAAATTAACCCGGCGTCCGCGCCAGCCAACAACTTCTGGAGCATCCTCATGCCCTTCACCGTCAGCTTTCAAGAACCACTCTGGCTCGTGCTTCTCGCACTTGTGCCGGTGGTCTGGCTCTTGTCGCGGCGGAGCATGGGTGCCCTTGGCGGTTGGCGGGCATTTTTGGCCAACACACTACGGTCGCTGGTGCTCATCGGGGTAATCATGGCGCTTGCGAGCCCGCAGTGGAATCGGTTCAGCGAAAATATATCTGTCGCCTACCTGCTAGACCAATCGGAAAGCATCCCCGCCGAGTACCGCGACGAGATGCTTGGCTTTGTGACCGACAATGTGGAGCGTCATCGCCAGGAAGCCCAAGGGGATCGCGCGGCGGTGATCGTGTTCGGCCGCGAGGCGGCGGTGGAAGTCCCTCCCGTGGAATTCGCCCCCGGCGGACGCAGCATTGAAACGCTCGTCGATCCCACCGCCACCAACTTGGCCGATTCGCTCGCCAAAGCCGCCGCACTGCTTCCCAATAGTTCCGCCCGGCGCGTTGTCCTTGTCACCGATGGCAATGAAAATCTGGGCACGGCGTCGCGGCAATCGCAACAGCTCATGCAGGCAGGGATCGGCATCGACGTGGTGCCCACCCCCACCGGCGGCAAACAAGACGTCGCCGTGGAAAGTGTTGCCGCGCCGAGTTCCGCCAAAAAAGATCAGCCGCTGGAGGTCCGCGTCGTGCTAAACAACCAGGGGGACAATCCCGTGCCCACGGCTGGGAAGTTGCGGATCATGCGCAAAGCCGGGGGTCGTGAAGAGACCATCACCGAAGAGTCGCTGACGCTGCCGGTGGGCAAATCGGTGTTCACTTTTCGAGAAACTCCCGTGGAAGCGGATTTCTACGTCTACGAAGCCCGCTTCATACCGAACCAAGCGGGCGCGGATCGCTTTTCGGCGAACAACATGGCGACGGGATTTACCGACGTGCGGGGCAAAGGCCGCGTGCTGCTCTTGGAAGATTACCAATACCCCGGCGAGTTCGCTGCCCTCGTCGAGAGTCTGCGCAATGAAGGCATCGACACTGACGTCGTGACCAGCGACCGTGCGTTCTCGTCGCTTGCCGAATTGCAGCGCTACGACAGCGTGATCCTTGCGAATGTGCCGCGCGTGGCGGGAGACGCGGCGGGATCGTTTGTCAGTTTATCCGATGAGCAAATCGGGATGCTCGTGCGAAACACCAAGGAACTCGGGTGCGGCTTGGTGATGATTGGCGGGCAACGGAGTTTCGGGGCGGGGGGTTGGGCGGGCTCGGAACTGGAAAAGGCGATGCCGGTCGATTTTCAAATCAAGAACGCCAAGGTGATCCCCGTCGGTGCGCTCGCGCTGGTGATCGACAAGTCAGGCTCGATGAGCGGCGAGAAGCTGAATCTCAGCCTCG
>JBGTMM010000605.1:0-5666 GCA_041743635.1 Bythopirellula sp. | reverse complement strand
TTCATCTGGAGGTTAAGGTTGCTCTGAAACAACCCATTATCCCTGTCGGAAATATGCCATGTCAATGATTTGCACCTTGTTTTGAGGCGTTCCGTGAGCGTCAATCGCTTCGTACGTTGTCTCGGAACGCCAGGGACGGCGTTCCCTACAAGAAACATAAATTCAAAGCGCTGTCGCTAATGTTCGCTAACAAACCATTAGCGATCATTAGCGCAGATTAGCGGTGAATCCTCTTTCTTGGCACTCCAATTGCATCTCTGTTAGCTTAGGACTGCATTCTCCGCAGATTTTCCGAGGGAGCGATGGTGTTATGCCATTCATTATGGCGTTAGTTCGACCACACCCGTGTGGGGGAGTGTTTCGATGCCTCGTCCGATCTGGAAAGGCCATGTTTCCTTTGGTTTGGTCAACGTCCCAGTAGTGCTCTTCTCCGCGGAGCAACGCGCGGACATCAGTTTCCGCCTGATCGATAGCCGCAATACCGCACGAATTCGCTATGAACGGGTCAACGAGGAAACAGGTGAAGAAGTTCCTTGGGACAAGATTGTCAAAGGATTTGAGTACGAGCAAGGCAACTATGTGCTGCTGAGCGATGAAGAGCTTGAGACCGCCGCGGTTGAAATGACCCGCTCAATTGAAATCGAGCAATTCGTCGATCTCAGCAACATCGATGTGCGGTTTTTTGATCGGCCCTATGTCTTGGTGCCCGACAAAAAAGGGGAAAAGGGCTACGTCTTGCTGCGGGAAGCCATTGCCGAGTCTGGTAAAGCCGGGATCTCTAGCGTTGTGATCCGGTCGAGGCAATATCTAGCGGCCCTAATGGCAACTGGCGATGCCTTGATTCTGGAACTCTTGCGGTTTCATCAAGAGTTGCGGGACATTGAAGACTTCGAACTCCCTGGCCATGATCTTCGGCAAATGAAGGTGAGCAAGAAAGAAATTGAGCTCGCCTCGCAGCTTATCGACGGCATGACCACTGAGTGGAACCCGGCGGAACACCATGACGAGTACCGTGAAGTGCTCATGAAACTGATTGAAAAAAAGATCAAGTCCGGCAAGACCGAGGCGATTGACGTCGAAGAGGCCGAAGAAGACGAGGAGGAAGTGCAAACGATCAATTTCATGGATGTGCTCAAGAAAAGCGTGGCCAGTGCTTCGGGAAGTCCCAAGAAGCGTGCCGCACCAACAAAACGAAAAGCGGCGGCCAAAAAGAAAAAGGCACCAGCAAGAAAGAAAACAGGTAAGAAACGTCGCACGGGATAACCGGTAGTTAAACATGGGTCTCACCGAATACAAACGCAAACGCGATTTCAGCCGCACCACGGAGCCCGCGGAAAACGGCAAAGTTGGGCGCGGAAATCTTTTCGTGGTTCAAAAACATGCGGCAAGTCGCCTGCACTACGATTTTCGCTTGGAACTTGACGGTACGCTCAAGAGTTGGGCGGTGCCAAAAGGTCCAAGTTTGAATCCCACCGTGAAATCGCTGGCCGTGCATGTGGAAGATCATCCACTCTCGTATGCGAATTTTGAAGGAACGATTCCTCAAGGCCAGTATGGAGGCGGCACGGTCATGGTTTGGGATTATGGCACATGGGAGCCCGAGGGTGATCCCGCCACCGGCTACAAGAAGGGAAAACTTTCGTTCGCTTTGCATGGTGAAAAGCTCTCGGGGAAATGGTCGCTGGTCAGAATGGGAGGCCGCGCCGGCGATGGCGGGAAGAATTGGCTGTTGATCAAAGCCGACGACGGCTCGGCCAACAAGCGGAAAAACATACTTACCGCCGAGCCTAAAAGCGTGCTTTCCGGCCGGGAGATGGACCAAATTGCCGCGGCCAAGGACAGCGTGTGGCAGAGCAATGGGAAGCAATCCTCCGCAAGGAACGGCATGCCCTCTAGTGGGAATTTGGCAAAAATAGTAAGCCAACTCACCGACGCGAAAAAGACAACACAACCTACGGAGTTTAAGCCTCAATTGGCAACGCTCGGCACGCATGTGCCCACCGGTGATATGTGGCTCCACGAAATGAAGTTTGACGGTTATCGCTTGCTCGCTTTTTTTGAAAAAGGAAACATCCGACTCGTCACGCGCAATGGCCACGATTGGACGCACAAGTTTCCCACGCTCGCGCAGGCACTCGGCAAGTTGCCGCTCGATTCGGCAATCTTGGATGGCGAAGTCGTTTCGCTCGATGAGCAAGGGCTGCCACACTTTCAGCAATTGCAGAATTTGCTCAAACGCGGTGACGACCAACCCCTGGTGTATTATGTGTTTGATCTACCTTTTTGCAGCGGTTATTCGCTCACTGCAACTCCGCTTCTGGAGCGTAAGCAGCTGCTCGCAAAAATATTGCCTCCTGAAACTTCGCGGAAGGAATTAAGGATTCGCTACAGCGACCATATTGAAGGCCAGGGCGAAAGTGTTTTGGACAATGCGTGTCGGCTGGCAATGGAAGGCGTCGTTTCCAAACAGGCCCAGAGCGGCTATGTTCAAGCTCGCTCTCGGGCGTGGGTCAAAACTAAATGCCTCAAACGGCAGGAATTTGTCATCGGTGGTTATACGAAACCAAGCGGGTCGCGCATTGGCTTTGGGGCGCTGTTAGTCGGCTATTTTGAGCAAGGAAAGTTAAAATACGCCGGTAGGGTTGGCACGGGTTTCACCACGGATACCTTGCGGCAAGTGCTGGCCGAGCTAAAAAAACACAAAACGACTGTATCACCCTTTGAGAACTCACCACGAGGCGCTCAAGCGCGCGGAGTGACTTGGGTTAAACCTGAACTGGTTGGTGAAGTGGAATTCACCGAATGGACGAACGAAGGCTCTTTGCGGCATCCCTCGTTCCAAGGTCTACGCGAGGACAAACCCGCGCGGCAAGTTGTGCGTGAAGGAACAACGACTGTGAAAAACTCTCCGAAGAAGACACACAGAACCGGGAAATCGGCAAACAAACCGTCGAACAATTCGGGCCATGATTTCGAAGTCGCGGGAGTGACCATTACCCACGCTGACCGCCTGCTCTATCCCGAGCAAGGCTTAACTAAGCGGCATTTAGCCGAGTACTACGAAGGCATCGCGGATTGGATTCTACGCTATGTGGCTGGCCGTCCGTTGACTCTCGTGCGTTGCCCCCAAGGAAGCAAGGGACAGTGCTTTTACCAAAAACATCTGACCGATTCTCTCCCCGATGCGCTGCGCGGCGTGACTGTCGACAAAGACGAGGCACAGTATGTTGTGCTGGATGATTTGACCGGCCTCGTTTCGCTCGTGCAAATGGGAGTGCTGGAAATTCATCCCTGGTCGTCGCGGGCTGAGAGTTTGGAAAAACCCGATCAAATTGTGTTCGACCTTGATCCTGGCCCGGGCGTGACATGGGAACAAATGATCGCAGCGGCGCGAAACGTGCGGAAGCGGATTGCAAGCAACAAGTTGGAATCGTTCGTGCGCACTTCGGGCGGCAAGGGATTGCATATCGTGGTCCCACTTAAGCCGGGCGGGACATGGGAAGCCGTCAAAGAGTTTTCCAAGTCGATCGCCTTCGAAATGCAGAACGACGAGTCTGACTTGTATATCGCCACGGCCAGCAAGGCGAAACGAAACAAAAAGATATTCATCGATTATTTGCGAAACTCGCGCGGAGCCACGTCGGTGGCCTCTTATTCCACCCGTGCTCGTGCCGGGGCACCGATCGCCATGCCGCTCCGTTGGGAAGAACTGGGCAGATTGAAATCGGCCGACCAATACACCGTCGAGAATTCATTGCGGCGACTTTCGTCGTTAAAGAAAGATCCTTGGGAGGATTTTTTTAAAATTCGGCAAACCCTGTAAGAGAAATTTTTATCGCAGTTACGGTTTATTTAAAAATGCCGCGACACAGGCAACTCGGGCAGCCCACAGTTCATATGGGCAGGGCTGGACTTAACGGGTGCCAGTCCAGCTAGAAATCGAGTCGGGGCATCGTTTGCGGATTACAGCAAAAGTTGCTATTCTATCCTGTGCTAAACTTCAGGACATGGGCCTCTTGGCGAGCACATTTCGCGAATTGCTTTCGCCGTTCCCATTTCCACTTTCCCCTTTTTAAGAGGGGCCGTAGCTCAATGGGAGAGCACTGGCTTTGCAAGCCAGGGGTTAGGGGTTCGACCCCCCTCGGCTCCACTAGACATAAGTTCTGCCGAAATAAGAGTTTCTGTTACCTGTCGACGTTCGACAGCGCGGCGTTTCCCAAGCTTCACAAACGGTACATACCGTTTTTGGAAATAGCGAAAGGAGACCTGCAATGGCATGGTCGAACAATCACCTTCCCAAGTACCGTAAGCATCGCTCCAGCGGGCAAGCGGTGGTCACTCTCAACGGCCGAGACTTCTATCTCGGCCCTCACGGCACGAAAGCCAGCAAGATCCAGTACGACCGCCTGCTGGGTGAATGGCTGCAAAATAGCCGTAACCCTCTTTTTGCTCTCAGCGAGGAGCTAACTGTCGTGGAACTCAGTGCTCGCTACTACAAATTTGCGAAGGGTTACTACCAGCGTAACGGTAAATGTACCGGTGAAACGCCTAGTATCCGGATTGCCCTGCGATTTCTCAGAGAATGGTACAGCAAGACGCCAGCGGTCGAATTTGGGCCTTTGTCGCTCAAATCTCTTAGGCAGCGGATGATTGATGAAAACCACTCGCGAAGTTACGTGAATTCCCAAATTAACCGCATCAAGCGAATGTTCAAGTGGGCCGTAGCTGAGGAGCTTATTCCGTCTAGCGTCTCACAGGGGCTTACGGCTGTCACTGGCCTGAGGTTGGGCAGGTGCGGAGCGAGAGAGACCGAACCCATCCTGCCGGTCGATGAACTGACGGTTGAGCAAACCCTGCCCTACTTGACCTCGGTGGTCGCAGATATGGTTTGCATCCAGCGTTTAACCGGCATGCGTCCCGCCGAAGTCTGTTTGCTGAGACCCTACGACCTCGACAAAGCTGCGGAAGTATGGGTGTATAAGCCGGCAACTCACAAAACCGAGCACCATGGCCGTACCAGGACTATCTTTATTGGGCCTCAAGCTCAGGCAATCCTCTTAAGATACTTGGCCAGAGCGAGTGATGAATACTGCTTTAGACCCTGTGATAGCGAAGCCAAAAGATTGTCGGCCAAAAGTGAAGCGAGAGTCACGCCCCTGAGTTACGGGAATCGCCCAGGAACGAATCGCAAACGCAAACCCAAAAAAGGGCCTGGGAATTGGTATACTACCCATAGTTACCGCCGAGCAATTCACTATGCCTGCGATAAGGCCTTTCCTCACCCGGATCTGGGGTCCAAGGTCCGATCAGTCATGACCGCGATCCAGGTCGCCAACCTGAAGAAGTGGCAATCTGACCATCGTTGGTCGCCGAACCAACTTCGCCATGCCGCGGCGACCGAGGTTCGCAAGCAGTTCGGGCTGGAAGCCGCGCAGATTATCCTCGGACATAGCGCGGCGGACGTGACTCAGGTGTATGCCGAGCGTGACTTGGCCAAGGGGCTAGAGGTCGCCCGACTGATTGGATGAGCTATCGCTGCAAGACCCCGGCCAGCGGAGAAGCCCTTCGTTGGCCGGTTGTGTTTTGGATGATACGAACGAATTGCCATCGAATGCGATGAGATGCCATTGATTGCAATACATCATTCACTCGCTTTGAAGTTAGAA